>NZ_JBXUGP010000015.1:0-134707 GCF_057180605.1 Serratia sp. HNCC26DJ206 | reverse complement strand
CCTTGAAAACACGCCTAATATCGTCTGGCCAGGTATTATCGCGTGCGTATTCGGGGGCTTTATCGGGTTTGTTATCGAAGCGGGCGTTCCGGCTATCAACTCTTTAGCGGCTGCCAGTCTTTTTTATTATGTGGTCACCGTGCTTTCATGCCGGTATCGGCCAATGGTGAGGCAATCCGACTGATAGGCTGGCAACGCAAATAGTCAGTGTCTACGAAAGATTACAGGCCAGTTTTTAACTGGCCTGTAATTAGGGGATTTCCAAACGAAGTGTGGTTGAACCAGAGATGTTATTGCCTGGAGTGCTGTAGTTATTCAGTATTGATAACGTGCTGCGGAGCTCAAATGTTGTCGAACCGGCGGCCACGTTGATTTGGGCTGAACCTAAAGTATTGTTGATCGTCAGCATTGTACGCAGTGTGCCCGTCGCATCGGATATTATATAAAGCCACCCCATTTAAGCTTCTGGTGTTTTTAAATATTCAAAATAAGATCTCCAGAGATATTTTTATAAATCCCCCTTCTTTAAGTGAATCGTTTTTAGCTGTTTATCAGGCTTCAAACCTTGCAGATAGCTTCAGAGAACCACCACTCAAAACTGCTGAGCCAGAGCAAAACAGTGGCGGAGTTATTGTTTTCTGAGGCAATATAAGGCGGTAACGTAAAATAAATCAGGGATGAAGTATGACGCTCTATAAGATTAAGCCTGCTTTTCAGGCGCTGTTACGGCCCACTATGCGTTGGTTGAATAGGCGTCGGGTAACGGCCAACCATATCACTCTGGCCGCCATGCTGCTGTCGTTTCTGACGGGCGGCTTGCTGGTGTTATTCCCGCAACCAAGCCTGTTTTATCTCCTGCCAATCGTCTTATTTATCCGCATGGCGCTCAATGCGCTTGATGGCATGCTGGCGCGGGAGTGCAATCAGAAAAGCCGTCTCGGCGCCATGCTTAATGAGATCGGTGATGTGCTCTCCGATGTCGCCTTGTATATCCCCTTTATCTTTCTGCCGGGCAGTTACGCGCCGCTGGTGCTGGCTATGCTGTTCTGCGCGGTGTTGAGCGAGTTTTGCGGCATTCTGGTGCAAACCATCAACGGCGTGCGCAACTATGCCGGGCCGCTGGGCAAAAGCGACCGGGCACTGCTGTTTGGCACCTGGGGGCTGGTGCTGGCGATCTGGCCACAAGCGTTGGAATGGAACAACTTGCTGTGGGGCGCTGCGACGCTGCTGCTGATCTGGACGGTAGTGAACCGCTGCCGTAGCGCCTTGGTAGAGGAGCGCCAATAATGTTGCTGGAAAAATCACTGGCGGTAATTTTTGCCCTGTTGCTGTTCGCCACTCTGGTGAACGGCCTGTTGGTCTGGTTGCGTCCGGGTAAAGACTGGCACGAACTGACGCTGCGCATTCGTACCTGGTGGGTGATTATTGTGCTGTTTTCACTGGCGATGATCAGCCCGCACTGGCTGGCGCTGACCTTTTTCGCCCTGGTCAGTTTTATGGCGTTGAAGGAGTTCCTGACGCTGGTTCCCTCCCGGCATTCCGACCGGATGCCGCTGCTGTGGATGTTTATCGCCATCCCCATTAACTACTGGCTGATTGGTATTGGCTGGTACGGCATGTTTATCGTGTTTATTCCGGTGTATGTCTTTTTATTCTTACCTGCGCGCATGGTGATGGCTGGCGATACTCAGGGCTTTTTGAGCACGGTGTCGCAACTGCACTGGGGCTTGATGACCACCGTTTTTGCTTTCAGCCACGTGGCCTTTTTGCTGGTGCTGCCCGCCGATGGGCTGCAAACCGGGGCGCTGCTGGTGCTGTTTCTGGTCGGCCTGACCGAATTTAACGACATTGCCCAGTATCTGTGGGGCAAATCGCTGGGGCGGATTAAGGTCACGCCGAAGGTAAGCCCGAATAAAACCCTGGCAGGGCTGGTGGGCGGTATCGGCAGTACTGCGCTGGCGGCGCTGCTGCTTGGCCCACTGCTGACACCGTTAAGCTGGCATATGGCGCTGTTGGCGGGGCTGATCATCGGCGTGACCGGGTTTTGCGGCGATATTGTGATGTCGGCGATCAAGCGTGACATCGGCGTTAAAGACAGCGGAACGCTGCTGCCGGGCCACGGTGGCATTCTCGATCGCCTGGACTCGCTGATCTTCACCGCCCCGGTTTTCTTCCACTTTATCCGTTACTTCTGTTACTGAAGCCATGATGAAAAAATTTCTCAGAACGCTGTTTTCCCTGTGTATCGTCTGGCCGGTGATCTGGCTGTGGCTTGGACTGCGGGTAAAGCACCGGGAACGACTGCCGAAACAGGGGCCGGCGATCGTGGTGGCGAACCATAACAGCCATATGGATGTGTTTGTGCTGCTGTCGCTGTTCTCTATCGGTCAGCAGCATCTTGTGCACCCGGCCGCGGCCGCAGACTATTTTCTGCGCAACAAGTGGATGGCGTGGTTTTCGCTCAATATTCTCAATATTATTCCGGTCTCGCGTCAGGGTGGAGAGGCTAATCCGCTGGCGCTGTGCGAACAGGCGCTGCGAGACAACAAAATCCTGATCCTGTTTCCAGAAGGCACGCGCGGTGAACCGGGGAAACTGGCACCGCTGAAATCGGGGCTGTGGTATCTCAGCCAGAGCATGCCGGAGGTGCCGATTATTCCCGTCTGGCTGAAAGGCACCGAACGGGTGATGGCGAAGGGCTGTCGTATTCCGCTGCCGCTGTTTATTGACGCCAACGTGGGTGAGGCTTTGCATTTTCATCCGGATAAAAACCAGTTTAAGGACGCGCTGTTGCAGCGTTTACTACAACTCCGCCAGGAGACAAAAGGAAATGAATCCCATGGTCAATAGCCGCACGCCAGACGAAAAAAGCTTTCTCACCAGCGATCATACCGAGCTGTTTTACCGCCACTGGCCAGCGCTGGAAAACGGCGCGCAACCTAAAGTCATCGTGCTGTTTCATCGTGGTCATGAACATTCTGGGCGCTTGCAGCATATCGTTGATGAGTTGGCGATGCCGGATACCGCGTTTTACGCCTGGGATGCGCGCGGCCACGGGCGCTCGCCGGGCCAGCGTGGCTATAGCCCATCGTTGACCCGTTCAGTGCAGGATGTGGATGAGTTTGTCCGCTTTGCCGCTGCCGACAGCCGGGCGGCATTGGAAGAGGTGATCGTGGTGGCGCAGAGCGTGGGCGCGGTGCTGGCGGCAACCTGGGCGCACGACTATGCGCCTGCGATCCGCGGCCTGGTGCTGGCATCACCGGCCTTTAAGGTCAAACTGTACGTGCCGTTTGCCCGCCCTGGGCTGGCGCTGCTGCACCGTTTGCGCGGGCTGTTTTTTGTCAATTCCTACGTCAAAGGCAAATACCTGACGCACGATCCTGAGCGGGTAGAGAGTTTCAATCAGGATCCGCTGATTTCCCGGCCGATTGCCGTCAATATTCTGCTCGATCTTTACCGCACCGCAGAACGGATCGTCAGCGACGCAGCGGCGATTACGCTGCCGACGCAGTTGCTGATCTCCGGTGAGGACTATGTCGTTCACCGCAAGCCGC
Source organism: Serratia sp. HNCC26DJ206 (assembly GCF_057180605.1). Taxonomy (NCBI): domain Bacteria; kingdom Pseudomonadati; phylum Pseudomonadota; class Gammaproteobacteria; order Enterobacterales; family Yersiniaceae; genus Serratia; species Serratia sp. HNCC26DJ206. The sequence goes on along the minus strand of NZ_JBXUGP010000015.1, from coordinate 131,153 downwards.
AGTTGGATTTCTACCAGCGCCTGCGCAGCCCGATCAAAGAGCTGCACGTGTTGCCGGGTTTCTATCACGACACCCTCGGCGAGCGCGATCGTCAAATCGCGTTCGACAAAATGCGCGCGTTTATCGGCACGCTGTACGCTATGCCGCCACAACGTTTCGATTACCAAAATGAAGATCGCTGGAGCCCCGGCGCGGATAGCTGGCGCATGCTGAGCGGCGGCCCGGCCCCTTATTCCCTTGATGATGTGGCCTATCGCGCGATGCGCTACGGCATGAAAATGCTCGGCACTCAATCAACCGGCGTGAAGCTGGGGTTTGAGACCGGTTTTGACTCTGGCAGTACGCTGGATTATGTCTATCGCAATCAACCGCAGGGTAGCAGTTGGCTGGGGCGGCAGATCGATAAAAACTACCTCAATAGCGTGGGTTGGCAGGGCATTCGCCAACGTAAGGTTCACCTACAGCAGCTTATCCAGCAGGCGGTGGCGCAACTGGTGGAGCAGGGCAGGCCGGTGCGAGTGGTGGATGTCGCTGCCGGGCACGGCCGCTATGTGCTGGATGCGCTAGCGGGTGAAGCGGCGGTCAGCGAGGTTTTACTGCGTGATTACAGCGAACTGAACGTGGCGAAAGGGCAAGAGATGATCGCTGAGCGCGGCATGGCGGATAAGGCGCGCTTTGAGCGTGGCGACGCCTTTAATCGCGCTGAACTGGCGGCATTGGCACCGCGCCCGACGCTGGGCATCGTTTCCGGCCTCTACGAACTGTTCCCGGAAAATGCGCTGGTGCGTAGTTCGCTGGCCGGGCTGGCGGACGCCATCGAACCGGGTGGGATTTTGATCTATACCGGGCAACCTTGGCATCCACAGTTGAAAACCATCGCCTGGTCGCTCACCAGTCATAAAGATGGCAAGGCCTGGGTGATGCGTGTGCGTACCCAGGGCGAGATGGATGCGCTGGTGCGGGAAGCCGGTTTTGATAAATGCACCCAGCTCATTGATGAATGGGGGATTTTTACCGTCTCGCTGGCGGTACGACGCCACCCATGATTGGTTCAGTAACGCGCCGTAGCCTGGTCATACAAGGCGTTGGCTGGCTGCTTCTGCTGGCGCCATTTTTCTTCCTCACCTATGGTCAGGTGAATCAGTTCACTGCGGGCAGGGAGGGCGTAGGCAGTGTAGTGTTTGCCTGGGAGTGGCAGATTCCTTTTATTCCGCTGACCATTCTCCCCTACTGGAGTCTGGATCTGCTGTATGGCCTGTCGCTGTTTGTCTGTTTCTCGCTCAGCGAACAGCGTCGTCTGGTCTGTCGGTTGGTACTGGCTTCTGTGGTGGCCTGTGCCGGGTTCTTGCTGTTTCCGCTGCGCTTTAGCTTTGTTCGGCCGCCGGTTTCCGGCTTTGCCGGTTGGTTGTTCGGGCAACTGGAACAGTTTGATCTCCCCTATAACCAGTCGCCCTCGCTGCATATTATTCTCTGCTGGCTGTTGTGGCGTCATTTCAGCCGCCACTTGACCGGCCACTGGCGGCGGCTGTGTGCCGCGTGGTTTCTGCTGATCGCGGTTTCGGTACTAACCACCTGGCAGCACCATTTCATTGATGTGATTGCCGGGCTGGTGATTGGGATGGTGATTGACTGGCTGGTGCCAGAGCAAGAACGCTGGCGCTGGCAGCGTCCAAGCGCCCGCGGTAAAACTCTGGCTGGGCGTTATCTGTGCGGTGCGCTGTTCTGCTTGGCGGCAGGATGGTTTTTCCCGTGGCTGTGGTGGCCAGCGATCGCGCTGAGCATTGTCACGCTGGGATATGCCGGGCTTGGCGTTGCCGCGTTGCAGAAAGATCTACAAGGGAAACTGACGCCCGCTGCCCGTTGGCTGCTGCTGCCCTGGCGGTGGGGGATGTTTATTTCCCTGCTCTGCTACACGCGTCGTTTGCCTGCGGTCAGCCCGCTGACGGCCGGAGTCTATCTTGGGTTTTACCCCCGTCGCCAGCCAGCGCAGCACGCGGTGCTGGATGTGACCAGCGAGTTTCCCCAGTCGCGCCACCTAACGGGCGTGGCTTACCACTGCGTGCCGATGCTGGATCTGCTGTGCCCGGATGACACGCAACTCCGGCAGGCGGTAACGGCGCTGGAGCAGCTGCGGCAATCTCAGGGTACCGTGCTAATCCATTGTGCGCTGGGGCTATCACGTAGCGCGATGGTTGCCGCAGCCTGGTTGTTAGAGCAACAGCCAGCGCTGACGGTGGCCCAGGCGGTGGCACATATTCGCGAGAAACGGCCACAGGTCGTTTTCACCTCTCAACATCTGGAGCGGCTGGAGCAATGGCGAACGAACATGATGAAGTAACCAAAGAGAGTGCGCTACAGGCGGCACTGCTTGAACGAACGTTGGCAAGCTGGCGTTTTCTGTTGCTGATGGCTGCGCCACCGCTGCTGTGGACGATTTTCGCCGCCTCACCTGGCGTACTGCGTGCGGTAATTGCGCTGCTGAGTGGCGCGAGCGGCTACGGCTGCTGGCGGCTGTGGTTGGACGCGGGATATTTGGCCCGGTTCAACGAAGCGCGGAATCAGCAAGCAGGGGAAGCGCTGGCGTTGATCTGGCAGCGGGAAAAGCTGGCGCGGCTGTCATTTCCCGAGCGGCAGCAGGGCGCTGTACGCCAACTCAGGCATACGATCATAATAACCGCGCTGCTGTGGGTACTTTGGCTATCGGCCCTGACGCTGTACTAGGAATAACTATAGGCTCCTAAGCATCTGCCAAAAGTTTTTATCCACATCTACTCGCCATACTTCAAGTTGCCTGGGTGTTGGCTGCGTCTGTTCGCACCAGTCACATAGTAGCCTATGCTCCTGGCGACTCTCGGACTTGCCACCTACAAGCAACTCGAATTATTTAGAGTATCTATCTTTCAGCGGTATTCCTGACGAAGGGGTACCAGCCTGAAACAGGCCATTTATTCTGTGAGCTGAATTATACTTTTGCTAAAAACAGCCTCTTCATTTAGTCAGCCAGGGATGAAAATTTGAACTCTGTCGCGAAAAAAAGATAAGAACATAATTTAATGAAACAATGTTTTGTTATTTTTGGTATGTTGTTTTTGTTGTTGGCTTTATCAAGGGTTTATTATAATTAAATGCGATGGAAGTGATATTATTATCTGATTGTTACAAGTAACGGCATACCTTGATGATTTAATGCTGAGTGTGTAAAACGGCTTTTTTTTGAGAATGCGATAATAATTCGTAGGGTTCTTTATTGTATTTTAAAAAGCACCCTAATGTTGTTGTGCTGTTAATTCTGTTTTCAGCCTTTTCCTGAAAAATTGGGAATATGTCTGGCCCTAAATAATTCGAGTTACAGATAGGAGCTTACGGAGCGCGGATTGAAAGGTAACGGATATAAAGGAGAAGGCTCTTAGTACGTGATATTAATCATACAGGAGGTTGCATGTTTTATTCTTTACCCAAAATGCGTCTGACTCTCGGTGCCATTGTGGTTCTAAGCGGCCTGATGGTGGGGTGTGATAACGGTTCGAGCACGAATAACACCTTGAGCAGTGATAACACGTCGGGCAGTAATAACACGTCGGGCGGTGAGAACACGTCGGGTGGTGAGAACACGTCGGGCGGTGAGAACACATCGGGCGGTGAGAACACATCGGGCGGTAACAACGTTGTTGTCGATCGTTCTGCTGCGCCGCAAAAGGTTCAGGTACCTACGCTGGCCTATGACGAGGGCAGTGTGGTTCTGGTTTGGGAAAAGCCTGAACAGTACAGCGATATCAAAGATTACAACGTTTACATGAACGGCCAACTGATTGGCAGTGCTAATGCTAATCACGATCTCCACTCACCGGCCAAACCTTATATCGATAATTTCTATCAGAATATCGACAGCGAAAACTGGCACACCAAGATTGGCTTGCATAATTTTACGGTGACCGGGTTAACGCCCGCCACTGAGTACAGCTTCACCGTCCGCGCGGTTTATGCCGATGGTAAAGAGTCGGTAGACAGCGAAACCGTGAAGCAGGAAACCACGGCTAAACCCTATCTGATTGATGTGAAAGACTTTGGGGCAAAAGGGGATGGTGCGACGTTGGATACGGTTGCGATCCAGAGCGCTATCGATAACTGTACGCTGGAACGCTATTCTCAGGGCTGTAAGGTGCAACTCACCGAAGGAACATACAAGTCCGGTGCGCTGTTCCTGCACAGCAACATGACCTTTGAGGTGGCCGAGAATGCCGTGCTGCTGGGTTCCGCCGATGCGGCTGACTACCCGCTGGAAAACGGGTATATCCTGTATCCTTATACCGTACCGGCACCGCTGCCAAAACGCCCGCCATCGCTGTTGAACGTGTTGGAAGCGAACGATCAGGGTAGCACTCATGCGGGGACTTTTGAAAATATCCGTATCGTGGGTAAAGGCACCATTGATGGCAATGGCTGGACGCGCGGCATCAGTTCGGGCGGCGTGGATGAGATTACCGATGAAGTCGGCAATAAATTGCCGCAGTATCGCGCCAGTAAAGAAGACAAAGTTCACAACGACGGTATTCTGGCAAAGTCCCAGGTTGCGGTCGCCGTGGGTGAGGGCATGTCGCTGACGGAGGCGTACAAGAACCGCCGTTCCAGCCTGATGACCCTGCGCGGGGTACGTAATCTGTACGTTGATGGCCTGACGATCCTCAACCCGGCGTTCCACGGCGTGATGGTGCTGGAGTCTGAGAACGTGGTGATGAATGCGTTATCGCATACTACGTTTGATGCCAACAACGCCGACGGCATTGAGTTTGGCAACAGCCAGAATGTGATGGTATTCAATAACTTCTTTGATACCGGCGATGACTGCGTCAACTTTGCCGCAGGCTTTGGTGCTGGCGTGCAGGAGTTTGGTCAGAAAGCGCAGAGCGGAGCCTGGATCTTCAATAACTATTTCCGTAATGGTCATGGTGCGGTGGTGGCAGGGAGCCATACCGGCGCATGGATTGAGAAGATCCGTGCAGAAGATAACGTGATGTATCTCACCTTTGTCGGCCTGCGCATGAAGAGCCGCCCTTACTATGGCGGCGGCGCGCGTGACGTGCTGTTCCGTGATAACGCGATGGTGGCAATTAACGAACAACCGTTTGTTTTCACTATTAAATACGCTTCTGATGTTAATGATACGGTGCCTGCCAGCGAACCTGCGCAGTTCCGCGACGTGACGGTGAAGAACGTGACGATTGACGGCACCAGCAAGAAAAACAGTATCCTGGTTGATGGCATGACCATCTCCGAAATGGAAAGCGCTTACGGTTTTGCCTTTGAACGCGATGCTTTCCACAGCGGGTTACATTTCGAAAACGTGAAGTTTAAGAATACCAAAGCGACGGATATTTCATTCCTGAGAGACAGCCAGTTTAATCAGGTGATATTCGAAAACGTGCCAGCGGCATGGAAATTTATGGAGGCAATCAATATCGCTCTGAAAGACAGCGTTAACTCTGATGTGATTAGCGTTACAGGTGCTGGAGTGATGACGTTGGAAGCAGCAACTGAATAACGAGGGTTTTACCTGCGTCTTTGGCGCGTAATGCTTGTCAGTTAAGGCTAACCAGTCCCCTCACCCTCTCCCTCGGGGAGAGGGTGAGGGGAGTATCACTGAACGAGAAGCCTGCTCACCCCGGCCCTCTCCCACAGGGAGAGGGGGCGTCACGGTTATCATTGTGCCGAATGATTATGCTGACTAAATCTCTTTCCTACCCAGATATCTTTCCTTCAGCAGTGACAAGCCGATGGCCACATCAAGCACCGGCGAAGGTGGTAGATAATTCGCTTTGCCAAGCTCTAACATTGCGCCGATCAGCGGATTGTCATGACCCAACGCATAGTCGGCCAACAGCGTCCCGGCGATGGTTTGCTTAGAAACACCCGCGCCGTTACAGCCGCCAGCGGTATAAATCCCTTTTTTCAATTCCCCCCAAACCGGCGCGCCATTTCTGGTGACGCTGATGGTGCCTGACCAGGTGCGGGTGATCGGCACATCCTTCAACTGTGGGTATATTTTATTGAATATCCGCTGGTGCAACTGGGTGGCTTGATAAGTCTGCGCGGCGGTGATTCTGCCGTTCAAAGCCGGTGTCACATGTTGGCGGATTAAGAAACGGTGATCCTGGGTATAGCGCAATGTCGCACCGGCAATCGCATTGACCGGGGTTAACCCCCAACTGCTCATCGCCGGGAGTTTTTGCCGTTGTTCTGCGGTTAATGGCGCGGTGATGCTGGCGAAAGTAGCCATGGCCGCCTGCTGGCTGGTGACCGGAGCAAGCTCTCTGGAAAGGGCATTGGTCGCCAGCATGACTTTGCCAGCTTTAATAGTGCCGTAAGGGGTGAGCACTTGGGCAACCTTGCCGGGGCGGATCTCCAGAACCGGCGTATGGTTATAGACGCTCACATTATCCGGCAAATTATTCGCCAGGCCGGTAATCAGGCTGGCGGGATTCACCAGAATAGCGCTCGGGGTATAAATGCCTTTATGGTAAAAACGGCTGCCTAATTTCTGGTAGAGCGCATCTTGATCGAGAATGTGATACGGCTCGCTCATCACATCAAGGTTATCCGTATATTCCTTCAGCACGCGCTCATTGCGGGTATCGACCTGGCAATGATATTTGCCGACATTCTCCCACTCACAGTCAATTCCCTGTTGTTCAATCAGGGTGGCTAACTGACTGATGCTCTCTTGCAGCAAAGCACGATAAGACTGCGCCTTTTTGAGTTCCGCCGTTGAGCTGCCGATATTATGCGGTAACCCGATAATAAACCCTGAGTTTCTCGCCGAGGAACTCTCTGCCGCGCAGGCTGCATCAATAACGATGATCTTCAGGTGCGGCGCATGGGTTGCCAGCCTTCTGGCGAAGGAGATACCGGCAAACCCGGATCCGACCACCACCCAGTCCGCCTCGGTATCGCCGATCAACACGGGATAGGTTGCGGGTAACCGATCGTCTTTTAGCCAGCCATTCTGGTTCTGATTTAACGGCACTGATGCATATTTCAAACGTATTGTCCTTGTTAAATTTCGTCTGGCATCAATGCCGCAAGCTCGTATTGATACCACTTCAGCCCATGATACATGGAGCGATGCTCCCACTCACCTGCCTTGGCTGTCATTGACTGGAGTCAGGTCAACTCAAATGAAAGATAAAATAAAGCCTATTGGTCGCTTGCACCATCCCTAATCCGAGCCTGCGGTGCTCAAAAAAATCTCACTTTTTAATTGACTGACCGTCAGTCAGTATGTATTGTGTCGATATTATCTACACAACACAGGAAAGGGTTATGGCTCGTACGGTAAAAAAACCAGAGGTGCGCCGAGCAGAAATTCTGAATGCGGCGGGCAACCTGTTTCAGACTCAGGGGTATGAAACCACCTCTGTGGATGAGATTGTCCGCGCGGCTGGCATCGCCAAAGGGACGTTTTATTACTACTTCAAATCAAAGGAAGAGATACTTGAGGCGTTGGCGCAGCAGATGTGTGCCGATATTACTGCCCAATCACAAGTTATCGCTGACGATCCACATCTGGGGGCAATTGAAAAATTCTGCGCCATCATCGCGGCGCAAAACCAAACGGTAGATAGCGGGCAGTCGCTGGTCGAGGATTTACATCGCCCAGAAAACCGCGCGCTCCATGAACGCAGCAATATTGAAACGGTATTGGTTTTTGGCCCGGTGCTGGCAGCGGTCGTGGAGCAAGGCAACCGAGAAGGGGTTTTTCAGGTCGAGGATCCATTATCCACCGTGCAGTTTATTTTAGCCGGTTCGCTGTCGCTGTTTGGCCATCAAACTTTTCATTGGACGCCCGAAGAAGAAGCCGCGCGCATGCAGGCAATGTTGCTGCTGATTGAGCGCGCTTTCGGCGCAGCTCCCGGATCTTTTGCTAAAGTGCTCGGTGCCAGTATTCAGGTGCAGGGGTGATGTATGGCCAATCTCACCCATTCAATCCGTTATTTTCCGCTGCGTTTTTTTGGCCTGGCGCTTGGATTGTCGTGGTTACCATGGATGGTAGCCGCTTATATGAGCCATTTACCGGATAAACAGCTGCTGACTACGGCGATGGCTCTGGTGGGGTTACTTGGCCCGGCCATTGCGGCAGGGATCATGATCCGCCCTGGAGCTAGCAGCAGACTGTGGCAGGACTGCCGTAAGAGGTTGTTTTCGCTGACGGGGATAACACCAAGCCGCTTGTTGATGATGTTCGGGTTGATCCTGCTGCCGTTGTTAATAGCCACCTGGCTGTCGGTACGGATGGGGCAGAACGCCGCCCAGTTTTCTTTTTCCGTCGGGTTTCTACCGATGTTGCCATTGGCGCTGATCGCAGCGCTAATGGAGGAGTTGGGCTGGCGCAGCTATGGTGTGGATAGTTTGAGAAGCATCTGGAGAATGCTATTGCCGGTTACTCTGGTATTCAGCGGATTATGGGCGCTCTGGCATCTACCCTTATTCTTTATTCAAGGGACTTACCAGCATCAATTATGGCAGGCAGGCGGTATATACGTTGCCAATTTCTTTATCAGTATGTTTCCTGCCACCGTAATGGCTAATTGGTTCTATTACCGCTGCCAACGCAGTATTCCGGCTGCCGTTCTATTTCACTTTACTCTGGTAATGGCGGCAGAATTATTACAGACAGAGCCTTTAACCAAATGTATCTGGACTGCAATATTGTTTTTGGTTGCAGCATTATTGATTGCCATTGAACAAGATTTTTTCTGTAAAGAATAATTCGCACCCTTTAATTACAACAATACTTTAATTCACTAAAAAGCGCTGTTCAGCGCTGACGGTAAACTTTTAACTAAAAATACTCTGGGAACTTTATTATGACTCACTCAACTTATAGCTCTATTCGTACTTCATTGCTGTCCGCAGGTGTATTTTCACTGACAACGCTATTATTCACCGGCAGTGTACAGGCAGGGGAATGGTCCGTAGGTGCAGGCGTGGCGGTAGAACAATTAGCCTATCGGGATTATGATACGCAGTTTATGCCAGTCCCTATTATCACTTATCAAGGAGAGCAATTTTTTATTAGCGGCCAAGGCGCGGGGATCAATATCATTAATACCGATACCCACGGCTTGAGCTTTAATGTTGACTACTCCCCACTGAGTTTTAAACCCTCAGACAGCAGTGACCCAGCAATGAAAAAACTGGATAAGCGGCGCGCCACTGCCATGGCAGGTATGGGGTATCAATATAATGCCGATTGGGGAACCGTCAGCGGTAAAGTGGCGACAGATGTTCTGGGTTATAGCGACGGGGTGCTGGTGGATGTCGGCTATCAGTATTTATTCCAGTTTGGCAAATTACAACTGGTGCCGGGTGTGGGCATGCAGTGGCAAAGCCGTTCTTTCAATGACTATTACTTTGGTGTCAGCAAGCAGGAATCACAACGCAGTGGGATAGCGGAATACCGTGCGAAGAGCGGCGTTTCCTCTTATTTATCCCTCACCAGTTATTATGTGGTTAACGACAACTGGCAACTGTTCCTGATGGGTAACTATGAGCAGATGAGTGATACGGTGAAAGATAGCCCGATGACCGGACGTGATTATAGTGTCACCGTAGCCACCGGGGTTTTATATAGGTTTTGATGGGCGCTATTTCTGGCGCGCAAGGGCGCGCCAGAGCCTAAGCTACTGCATCCGTGCTGCCTCTTGCGCCAGATCGCGGCTATAGCTGCGGCTGGCATCGACCAGCATAGTGGTATAGGCGGTTTTCGGCGTATTGGTGGTCAAATCGCCGGTATCCAGCGTTTCGAGAATGCGCCCGTATTGCATCACCGCCACCCGGTGGCACAGATGGGCGATCACCCCCAAATCATGCGTTACCATCAGATAGGTCAGTTTCTCCCGCTGTTGCAGCTCCGCCAGCAGGTTGAGGATTTCCGCCTGCACCGAAACATCCAACGCCGAGGTGGGTTCATCCAGCAGCAGCACCTGCGGCTCCAGGATCAGCGCGCGGGCAATCGCCACGCGCTGGCGCTGGCCGCCGGACAACTGGTGCGGATAACGGCTGCGAAACGCGGTGCTTAGGCCCACCTTCTCCAGAATGCTATCGATGCGCTGGTGGCGATCGCTGAAGCCATGAATCGCCAGCGGTTCTTCCAGAATCGATTCCACCCGATGGCGCGGGTGCAGCGAACCGTAGGGATCCTGAAACACCATCTGCACGCTGCGGCAGCGCTGGCGCTCTATCCGGTGTTGCAAAGGATGGCCGTCGATTGCCAGTTCGCCCGTCCAGTGGTTAAACAGCCCGGCGAGGCATTTCAACACCGTGGTCTTACCGGAGCCAGACTCGCCGACCAGGCCAAAAATCTCACCGCTGTTCACCGCCAGGTTAACGTCGAACAGCACCTGATTCTGCTGGCTCCCTTCGCCGAACGTCAGATTAAGGTTGTTCACTTCAATCATGGTTGCAACTGACATAGGTTTGCTCCTTAACCATCGAGCCAAGCGGGATCGCGCACCATCACCGGCAGCGTTGCCCGGCGATGTGCAATATCCGGCAGCGCATTGAGTAGCCCACGGGTGTAAGGATGCTGGGCGTTATCCAGATCGCAGGCGGCGATCGACTCCACCACCCGGCCGGCGTACATCACCAGCACCCGATCGCAGAAACTGCGCACCAGGTTGATATCGTGGCTGATAAAAATCAGCCCCAGACCGCGTTCTTCTACCAGATCGTCAAGCATCGCCAGCACCTGCAAGCGTATCGAGACATCCAGCGCGGAAGTCGGTTCATCGGCGATCACCAGTTCCGGGCCGGTGATCAGCATCATCGCAATCATGATGCGCTGCCCCTGGCCACCGGAGACTTCATGAGGATAAAGCCCGTAAACCCGCTCGGGCTGGCGGATCCGCACCACGTTAAGCATCGCCATTACCCGCTCTTTCGCCTCGGCGCGCGACACCTTATGGTGTGCCAGATAGGCTTCGGCGATCTGATCGCCGACGCAGACCACCGGGTTCAGCGAATATTTAGGGTCTTGCATAATCATCGACATGCGTTTACCGCGCACCTGGCGCATGGTGGCTTCGCTCACCTCCAGCAGGTTGGTATCGGCGAAACGCAGCTTCTTGGCCGTAATGCGCGCACTGCCTGGGTGCAAGCGCAGAAGCGCCCGCCCGACGGTGGATTTGCCGGAGCCCGACTCCCCCACGATCGCCAGTTTCTCTTTACCCAGGGTAAACGACACTCCACGCACCGCATCGGTCACCCGCGCGCCGTTGACAAAGCTGACGCGCAGGTCTTCCACCTCCAGTAACGGGGCGGGTTTATTCAGTTCTAGGATCGAGGATGTCACGTAAGCCATCTCCTAAAAAGTTGAATGCCAGGCTGTTCAGCAGGATCGCCAGCCCAGGAATGGTCACCAGCCACCAGCACTCCATCATGTAGCGCCGTCCGCTGGAGATCATCGCGCCCCATTCCGGGTCAGGTGGCTGCGCGCCCAGGCCGAGGAAGCCCAAACCGGCGGCGGTCAGGATGATCCCGGCCATGTTCATGGTGATACGGATAATCACCGACGGCAGGCAGAGCGGCACGATATGGCGCAACAGAATGCGCAGCGGGGAAGCTCCTTGCAGTTTCACCGCCGAGATAAAATCCGCGTTGCGCAGCGAGAGGGTTTCCGCCCGCGCCAAACGCGCAATCGGCGGCCAGGCGGTCAGCGTGATCGCAATCACCACATGCTCCAGCCCTGGGCCTAACGCGGCGACGAAGGCCAATGCCAGCACCAGACTAGGGAAGGAGATGAAGATGTCGGTCACGCGCATCAGCACCGTATCCACTTTGCCGCCAAAGTAACCGGCCACCACGCCGAGCATCAGGCCGATGGGGCCAACGGTGACCGAAACCAGCGCCACGATATACAGCGTGATGCGCGAGCCATACACCAAGCGGCTAAACTGATCGCGGCCAAACTCGTCGGTGCCGAACCAGTGTGTGGCCCCCGGCGCTTGCAGGGCGTTAGTCAGATCCTGCGCCAGCGGATCGTGGGTCGCCAACCATGGGGCAAACAGCGCCACCAGGATCAGCAGGAAGACGATCGCCGCGCCGATGGCGGTGAGCGGGTTCTTCAGCATCAACACCAGGAAATCCAGCACGCCGCGCAGGAAAAGCCCCAGCTTGCCGTTGGCAGCGCCCGGCTGGCGCGCTTGCAGGGCCGGTTCAGAGGAGATATTCATGCATTAGTCCTCGGATCGAAGAATTGATACAACATGTCGGAGATCAGGTTGAGCGTCACGAAGATCAGCCCGACCAACAGCACGCAGCCCATCACCGCATTCATGTCGCCAAGCAGCAGGCTACCGGTCAAGTAGGAACCGAAGCCGGGCCAGGAGAAGACGGTTTCGATCAGCACCGCCCCTTCCAGCAGTGAACCGTAGGCCAGCGCCACCACCGTCAGTAGTTGCACCAGAATATTGCGAAAGGCGTGCGACCAGAGCACGCGAAACTCCGACAGCCCTTTCACTCTGGCGGTGATGATGTACTCCTGCGACAGTTGCGCCAGCATAAAGCTGCGGGTCATACGGCTGATATAAGCCAGCGAATGGAAACCGAGGATCGTGGCGGGCAGCACCAGGTGATTCAGCGCGCTGCGAAACACTTCCCACTCGCCTGCCAGCGCGGAGTCGATCAGCTGCAGGCCGGTGCGGTTATCCACTAGGCCATCGAAGGCCATGTCGACCCGCCCCGCGCCGCCCACCAGATTCAGCCAGGCGTAAAACACCAGCAGCCCCATCATGCCTACCCAGAAGATCGGCGTGGAATACCCCGCCAGGCTGATAAAACGCACGATATAGTCCGCGATCTTGCCGCGCCGTGCTGCCGCCATCACCCCCAGCGGCACCCCTAAACCGGCACCAACGAGGATCGCCATGGTGGCCAGCTCAATGGTGGCAGGGAACACGCGGATAATGTCGTCCACCACCGGGCGGCCGGTCAGCAACGCATTGCCCAAGTCCCCGTGCAGCAGCGAATTCAGATAGATAAAGAACTGTGTCCAGAGCGGTTTATCCAACCCTAATTGCTGATAAACCTGCTGGTAGGTACTTTGATCCGCATCCTGCCCGACGATCGCCAATACCGGATCGATAGGCATTACCCGGCCGATAATAAACGTCAGTATTAATAAACCAAACAGCGTCACGATCACCTGTAATAAACGCTTACTCAGGCGGCGTAATAAGCCATTAGGTTGTAACCAATCAGAGAAATTCATGTTTCCCTCTCGATATGATGCGGGAAATAATACCTAAATCCATCAGGCGTTATTTCCCGGTTTAATCAGATGCGAGTCGCAGGCAGCGGTTAATTTAATTAACCACCACCCCTGGATAAATAAATTAACGCTGTTTATACACGCTACGTAAATGCGTGGTGGAAGACGGATGTGGAATATAGTCGACGACATCCTTACGCACGACCACGGAATCGACCATCTGAGAAATTGGCAAAATAGCCGGGTACAGCGCGTCGTAACGGTTCTGCACCGCGATATACAGCTGCTTTTGCTTTTCCTGATCTTTCTCAACCAACGCCTGATCGACCATCTCGTTCAACTGTTGGTCATAGAATGAGGTGCGCCAGCCTTGGAAGTTGGTCAGCTTGGCCGCATCGCTATTGTCCGGGTTATAGGCAATCGAACGCAGGCTGGAGTGCGGATGGGGATCAACGCCGCCACCGCCGCGCCCAACCAGCATGTCGAACTGGCGATCGCGCATGGCACCATAAACCTGGTTGCCGGTGCCCGACATGATCTTGGCATTGATACCCGCCTGCGCCAGCGTGGACTGCACGGAGGTGGCGATATTGATAAACGGCGGATCGGCCAGCACGCGCATTGTGGTGGTAAAACCGTCAGGATAGCCTGCTTCCGCCAGCAGCGTTTTGGCCCGCGCGACATCCAGCTTATAGCCAGGATCCGGCAGCGTGGCACTCATGCCTTTTTGAATTGGCCGCTGATGGTAAACACCGTAACCGGGCATGATGGTGTTGTTGATGCCGTCGTAGTCAATCAGGGAACGCACCGCCTCACGGACCTTCGGATTGGCGAAATGCGGCTCTTTCAGGCTCATGGCCACGTAATAAATGGTGCCTTTGCTGACGTCGTCAATGACGATCTGCGGATCGCTCTTCAGCGCGTTGATATCGGGCACCGACATGCCGGTGGCGATATCAATATCCCCTTTTTCAATCATCAGGCGCAGCGCCTGTGACTCGGTCATATGGCGGAAAATCACGCGCTTCATCTTGGCATCGTCGCGCCAGTAGTCGTCGTTGCGGCTCATGCGCAGCACGTCTTTCGCCTGCCAGACATCCAGCTTGAACGGCCCGGAACCGGCCTCATTGGTGGTCAGCCAGCCGTTGCCCCAGTCACCGTTTTTCTCATGCTGCATGATCGTGGCGCGATCGAGAATCGAACCGCTGCCCAGCGTCGCCAGCGAGTAGATCACCAGCTTCGGGTCGGTGGGCTTGGGCAGTTCGATTTCGATGGTCAGCGGATCGGTGGCCCGCACCATTTTCTCCACGTTGTCGGCGGTAAACCCGTAGGATTTCCAGGTGGTGGCCTGCGCCATATTCAGGTTCAGCAGGCGCTTCATCGACCAGGCAAAGTCTTCTGCCGTCAGTGGGTTACCTGAGTGAAACTTGGCCCCTTCCTGCAAGTGGAACGTGATCAGCTTGCCATCTGCGCTGATTTCCCAGCTTTTCGCCGCGCCGGGCAGCACGTTGCTCAGGTTGACGGGATCCAGCTCAACCAGTGAATCATAGAGGTTAACAATAATGCCGACGGCGTCATTGCCGGTCATGGCCGCCGGATCGAGGGAGAGCAGGTTGTTCATGTTCATCCCAACGATCAGCTGATCGTTGGGGGTTTTGGCGCTGACCACGGCAGGGAGCGCCGTGGCAACCAGTAGGGAAAGGCAGAGGGAACGTAATATCAATGTTGTTTTCATGGACCATCTCCAAGTGGGATAGGACTCAGATTTTATATTTTTAGAAAATCGGGCTTATTCCTGTGCGACCTGATGCGCTTCGATATAGTCGAAGTTGATATCCTCGCCCAAGCCAGGCCGCGTCGGCAGATGCACAAAACCTTCGGCATCCATCGGATCAATGATGCTGTTGAGATAGGCCGCAGGCTCGTCATAGTCGAGGAACGGATGCAGCAGGCCACGTTCATACCAGCGGCAGTTGCGGATGGCTCCCACCACCGCCAGGTTCGGCGCACCGTTGCCGTGGATCTCACAGTCCATGCCGAAGGATTCCGCTAGATGCGCCACTTTCAGACAAGGGGTGATACCGCCGACGCCTTGCACACCGGCGCGCAGGATGTCGCAGGCACCGGCCTTGACCCAGTCAGCACGGCTGAAGTGCTTGCCTGACAGGCTTTCCGGCCCGATCACGTCGATATCCAGGTTTTGCGTCAGCCAGACGTAAGAAGCCATGCTTTGCTCCTCCATCGGCTCTTCAAACCAGGCGAAATTGAGTTTTTGCAACTCACGGCCGATGTAAAGCGCATCGCTGCGGCTGTACCAGTGGTAGCCATCCAGCATCAGGGCGATGTCTGGCCCCACGGCTTCGCGCACGGCGGCGCAGGCGCGCACATCCATTTTCGGGCTGGGTGAGAAGGACACCGGTGGCATCCAGGTGTGCAGCTTGATCGCCTGATAACCGCGCGCCACCAGTTGTTCGGCAAAGCGGCCGTACTCTTCCGGCGTTGACAGACCCCCGCTCAGCTCATCACCGCACATGGTGCTGCCATAGGCTGGCACCTTCTCGCGGTAGCCGCCCAGCAGCTTGTGTACCGGTAGATCAAGCTTGCGCCCCAGCAGATCCCAAATTGCCTGTTCGGCGATGGCCAGCGCGCGGTCGGTCAACTGATTGGCGCTGCCGCGTTGCCAATGCACCAGATCGTTCCATAGCCGCTCGCGGTCGAACGGGTTTTGCCCGATCAGCACCTTACGGAAAAAAGCATTGATGATATGCGGGCGGATCACCTCCGGTGGAGCAAAGGCATAACCCGCGCTGCCATCGTCGCAGGTGATGGTCAACATCGCCATTTTTGCCAGCGACTCTTTGCCTGGGTGGGAATGCCCCGCGCTATCGGAAACGCGACGGGTGGGATAGGTAAATACCTGGACGTTAACAGACTCTATTTTCATTGTGTTACCTGCCTCGAATATTGAACCCTAAATATCTGCGTTGAAAAGACCTTATTTAGATTAATGTTATTAACGTAATTTCAATAAAATAAAACACCGTTCCATTTAAAAAGAAATAATATTTCACGTATTGAAAGTATTGAGGATATTCATCCAAGAGTCATTAGGAAATTAATGCGAATTGCTCCGAGAATAAGGATTTCACTTGGGCGGATGCACAAGGGGCTGTGAGTCGTATCACAATGAGAGCAGGAAAGCCCCTATATGCAGGTGCCAGGTTTGCCGGTATAGAAGCGTAGTATTCGGGGCGATGTATCTGGTTACGCGAGCTAAAGACATTTTTCATTTACGCCAGAGCAAACGGCATCGCGTCTTTGTCTCTTGGTTGCGCTGGGGAATGTTGCAAAGCTTTTTCATATACCGAAAGCATGACGATGATTGTTTAAAATACGTCGCCAGCCGAGCACTAGGCTATATACGGTATAAATTAATTGATTTTGCAACAGAAAATCCTGAGGTCAGCATCGCTGCGACTACCGTTCACGGTTTGAGAAAAGCCGGAAGCGAGTCTACGCTAACTGATATCCAGAAGGAGTTTTCCTCGGTGACCTGCAAACCTATTGTTGTGTGGATTAATATAGTCTTACAACTGCTATTGCCGTTGAGCCTATCTTTTTACCCTGCAATAGCCAAAATGCTGACCCCTTCTTCCCAAACAGTGACACCTTATGAAACGGTACCCTACACCATGGCAGCGGGTGAAACGGTTTCTCTGGTGGCAAAAAAGCACCATCTTACGGTCGATGAATTAAAAAAAGTTAATCAGTTTCGTGTATTTTCAAAGCCCTTCGAACAGTTGGGTAGCGGCGATGAAATTGATATTCCGCACAGCACCTCGTTACCTTTGAAAGCCCACCAGGAAGATGCTCAAACGACGCCGCCTGCTCAATATCAAGAGCGCTTGGCGCATAACCTGTTGAAAGGTGCGACGCTGGTGGCCGACGACAACACGCCGCTGGCCGCCGCCGGTATGGCGCGCTCGATGGTGGTCGGTGAAGCCAACGACTCCGTGCAGCATTGGCTGAACCAGTTCGGTACCGCACGTGTCCAGCTCAGTCTGAATGACCAATTCAGCCTTGAGGGCAGCTCATTCGACATGCTGGTGCCGCTTTATGATGACCAGCAATCCTTATTCTTCAGCCAGTTTGGCCTGCGCAATAAAGACAGCCGCAATACCGTCAATATTGGCGCGGGCATCCGCACCTTGCAGGATAACTGGATGTACGGCGCTAACGCTTTTTTTGATCGGGATATGACGGGCAAGAATAGCCGGGTAGGTTTTGGCGCCGAGGCCTGGACGGATTACCTCAAGCTCTCGGCGAACAGCTATTTACGCATGACGGGCTGGCATCAGTCCGGTGACTTTGCCGATTACAATGAACGCCCGGCCAATGGCTACGATCTGCGTGTCGATGCTTATTTACCGGCTTATCCGCAGCTTGGCGGTAACTTGATGTATGAACATTACTGGGGCAACGAAGTGGCGCTGTTCGGCAAGGACGACAGGCAGAAAGATCCTTATGCCTTCACCGCGGGGATCAACTATACGCCCATCCCCTTGATCACCATTGGGGCAGAGCACCGCGCCGGTAAAGGTGGCAGAAACGACAGCAATATCAGCGTCCAACTGAATTATCACCTTGGCGAACCCTGGCAGACACAGATCGATCCTTCCGCAGTGGCCGCCAGCCGCACGCTGGCCGGTAGCCGTTATGATCTGGTGGAGCGTAACAACGATATTGTGCTGGAGTATCAGAAACAGGATCTGATCCAGCTGGCATTACCGGGTCAAATGACCGGCAGTGCGTATGAAACCATCAAAATCGATGCGCAGGTAACGGCGAAATACGGGCTTGAGCGAATCGATTGGGATACTGCATCGTTAGTGGCGGCGGGCGGCGTGGTGCAACAAATCTCCTCGCAAAGTATCTCGATAAAACTGCCGTCTTATACGGCAGGTAGCAATATTTATACGCTGGGTGCCGTGGCCTACGATAGCCAGGGTAATGCCTCAAACCACAGCACAACGCAGATTATCGTCACGCAGCAAGTGGTCAGTAAATACAATTCCACCTTGGAGGTTGCCCCGGCGGAAATACCGGCGGATGGCGTTGCCGATAGCCAGATTACCCTGAATTTAAAAGACGTGAATAATCTGCCGGTGAAGGGCATGGCGGATCAGCTGACGCTGGATTTACATTTTACGCCAGACGCTACGGCAACCCAGCCAACTAACCAACCGCTGTTGAGTGCGGTGGCTGAAACCGCGCCGGGTGTTTATACCGCCCAGCTAACGGCAGGTTTCACCCAGGGGGAAGCCATTATTGTTCCAACTATTCAAAACATCTCTCTAGCATCAGCTAAAGTTATTTTAACAGAGAGCAGCCATACACCGAACGTGGATAATTCTTCTTTCAGCGTTGAGCCTGCCGAGATTATTGCGGATGGCGTGCATACCAGCACCCTCAGCTTTAGCGCCCAGGATAGTCACCATCAGCCGATTACAGGATTAACGGTGGCCTTTCACGTCACCGGCGAGCCGGAGGTGACTCTGAGTGCAGTCACGGAAATTAACGGTGTGTATAGCGCAACACTGAGCGGGGTTGTGGCAGGCACCGTGACGGTGGCTCCTACGGTGAATGGTGATGCCATAGCGGTGACATCACACGAAGTCACGCTCATCGCCGATCACAGCACCGCCACTATTGGTCTGACGGTCATTAACGATGAAGCATTAGCGGATGGCGTTGATGTCAACAAAGTCAAAGCGCGCGTGACAGATCAACACGGCAATCCTCTAGTCGATGAATCGGTAGAATTTGACGCCGACAACGGTGCGACGGTGATACCTCCCGAAGGCATTACGGACGCCGAAGGGGAGGTGACGGTGGAACTGGCCAATATTAATCCAGGTGTGACCACGGTGACGGCTATCAGCGGTGGGCATGAGGAACGTATCGAAATCTCCTTTATGCCGGAAACACCGGAGAAATTGTTGATCTACCACAACGGCGCTGAATTGACTGAGCACCCGGTGGTTGGGGATACCCTGGTGGCGGTTGCGATGTGCTCGATTGCGCTGTGTAACGGGGTATCAATGAATTATCAGTGGGAAGTTGAGTCTGCTGTCGGTTCTGGGGTGTTCATCGCTATTCCTGGTGCCACTTCAGAAACATTGACGGTGACAGGTGATTTACAGAAACGGGCTATAAGAGTGGTTTCGCATTAACGCTGGGTTTTTATCACCATTCCAAGCGGTTCTGGAATGCTATTCAAACATTGATTTTGAGTACAGATAGAGGATAGAAAACGATGAAGCATAAAATTGGCTCTCTGCTATCGGGGATGTTGCTCAGCATGTTGATCATTGGCTCGGCCTGGTCGGCTGTCACATCCAGCCCGACGACTACCGTAAGAGGTCGTGCCCCGGTGGTGACGCAAAGCACCATTGTTTCTGACGATGCTGGCGGCAACGGTCTGGTTGATGTCGGCGATACGTTGAGTATCGGCACCCCAGGGACGTTCAGCGATGAGGATGGCGATGCGGCGATACCGCAAACCTATCAATGGCAGGCCGATGGAGCCGATATTCCCGGGGCTACCGGCAATAGCTATACCATTGTGGCCGGTGACTTGGGCAAAGCCATCACGGTGGTCGTGACTCCACATACCGATCCGACCATCACCGATCCGGCCGAGGGTTTGGCCGTTGCGTCTAATGCCCTGACGGTGGTTGAGGGTGGTATTGTTACTAGCGTAGAGGTGACCGGTGAAGTGGGTGGCTATCCACAAGTTGATACGGCTCTGACCGCAACAGCAACCTGTGCGGGCGGTACCTGTATCGGTGTGACCTACCAGTGGCAGATCGAAACTGGCGTAGGCACCAATACCTTCACTGACATTAGCGGAGCAACCAGCAGCACCTACACGCCAGTACGGACCGACCAGAGACTGAGAGTCCAGGTGGTTGTAGGTAATTCACCAACTCGTTAATAAAGCGTCAGCCCAGGCAGGTGTGATCACTGCCTGGGCCTATTAATTTAATCAATCAGTATGATGGATACGCTGGATGCTGCGCCGTGCTCATATCTTCAATGATTTTTTATTCAGGATATTACTGGTTCTGATTGTCGTCATGAGCCAGGCGGTGCAGGCCGTCCAGCAATCCACTACGCCAGTTCACGGGCGAGCGCCAACGGCGACGCTCTCGGTAAATAATACACAACCACAGGCTGGGGACGTTATCACGGTCACCTCAGTCTTCAATGATGCAGATGGTGATGCCGAACAGGGCACCACCTATCAGTGGACGCTGGACGGTGCCGCGATCGGCGGGGCGACAGCGCCAAGCTATACCTTGGATCTCAGCGATATTCTGGCGGGTAGTGAACTGAATGTGATCGTCACCCCGCAGACCGATCCCAATATCACCGTACCCAGCGAAGGCTTGCCGGTACAGCTCGCTAATCCGATCAATATCAAATGGCAACGCACTATTGCCAGCCTGACGTGGGCGGAAGCGCCATTGGGCGTGGTGGCCGATGGGCAGGCGGTGAATACCGTGCGCGCTAGCGTGCAATATCTGGATGGTACCCCTGCCGTGGGGGCCACCGTGCTGTTTGATGCGGACAACATGGGCGTAATCTCCGCCACCGCGCAAACGGGCGTCGATGGCGTGGCGACGGCCTACGTGACCAACGTGATCGCCGGTACCACCCACGTAACGGCCAGTATTGATAATGACAGCAAGTCTATCGATACGCTGTTTGTTGCAGGCCCTGCCTATGTCGTCGATGCGGAAGTGACCCAGAACAACGCGCAGGCCAACGGCGTTGACGATAACAATGTGCTGGTCAGCGTGGAGGATAGCCGTGGCAACAGTGTGGTAGGCGAAACCATTACTTTCACCGCCACCAACGGCGTGACGCTGAACACCACCAGCGCTCAAACCGACAGCGAAGGCGAAGTGACCTTATCATTGACCAGCGAATCGGCGGTCAGCAGTGAGGTGACGGCCACCGCCAGCAACGGCGTGTCTTCTACGGTGACCGTTAATTTCTCTGAGGAGCTCAGTATGACGCAGATCCTGGTCAACGGCGCTTCTTTCTCGGTTGATGACGGATTCCCAAGAACAGGATTTGTCGGTGCAGCATTCCAACTGGTTATCGGCGAAAGCCCGGCAGATAACAACGCCTATAACTGGAGTAGCAATCAGAGTTGGGCAAGCGTCGATGGCAGCGGCAACGTCAGATTCAATCAGGAGCCGACATCGGGCAATAACAGCGTCACCGTTACGGCTGAAAACCCAGACAATGGCACCACATTAACCTACCAGTTCACCGTGAGTCGTTGGTTTAGAAATAATGACTTCAACATTATGACATACAGCGCTGCCGCAGCCTGGTGCAGCTCCCAAGGCAGCGGCTACGCTGTTCCGGGGTATGGTCAGATGACCGATAGAACCCCGGCCAGCCAGACCGGTGCCAACCGGGATGCCGACGGCAGATTGTGGAATGAATGGGGCACCATGAACAGTTACTCTAACGGCTGGTTTGCCGGTAACTATTGGGTGACTGAACTGGTCAGCGGTGGTAACGCCCGGCATTACGTTTATCTGGGGAATGGCAGTTTGTTCGATTTCCCGCTGGATGGTGTAACCTATGTCACCTGTTCGACATCGCTGTAAGTCAGCAGGGGGATGATCCTACACGGGTTCTTCTAACGCTTCTGCCTGCTCGACAACCAGCTCGAGCATTTGAGCCAAACCGGGGCTGTTATTTTCTTTGTGCCAGGCCATCAGTAACTCGATCTGCGGGGCATTGGCCGGTAACGGCCGGAACACCACGTTCGCCGACTGAAAATGGCAGACATAGCGCGGCACAATGGAAATCCCGAGCCCCATCCCCACCAGATTCATGGTGACCAGAATATTGGTGGCGGCCTGCACGGTATTGGGCTTGCTGTGGGCTTGCGCCAGGTAAGTTTCCACCATCTGATACAGCGCACCAGAGTGAGCCGGATCGGTGCTGATAAAGTTTTCGCCATCAAGATGCTGCGGGTTGAGCTGCGTTTCTTTGCTTAATGGGTGATTGACGTGCATCACCACCATCAGCGGTTCACGATAAACCACCCGATAGTTTAACTGGTTACTGATAATCGGCCGCCGCATAAAGCCAACGTCAATTTCCCCTTTCAATAATTTCTCTTCCTGCTGAGTGGTAATGATGCTGACCAATTCGATACCGGCTGCGGGGAGTTGCTGGCGCAACTTTGGCAGAACCTCGGGCAGGATATTCACTTCCGCACAGGGAACAAAACCGATAGTCAGCCGTACCTGTTCTTCCATCGCCTTACGCGCCAACTGTTTGGCCTGTTCGGACAGCTCAAGAATATTGATCGCCTGCTGTAAAAACACCTCACCCGCGCGGGTCAGTGAAACCTGACGACTACTTCTGGCCAATAACGGCACACCGATGCAGTGCTCAAGATCTTTGATCTGGCTGCTCAGGGAAGGCTGCGACGTATGCAGTTTTTCCGCTGCCCGGGTGAAATTAAGTTCCTCGGCTACCGCGACAAAATAACGTAAATGCCTTAGCTCCATACTTTTTCCTCCCATCATAGAAAAAATGTCTAGTACGGTAGATTTTTACTATTTCACAAACTAGCAACTGGAAAGCAACATCCTTTGTGCAACCCCTACGAAGGTCAATACATCTCTTGGATGAGGATCAAATAATATGACCACGAGCGCAAAATTAGACATCTACAGCTTGATCGACGCTAAAAACGGGCAGGTTACGCCCCGTATATATACCGATCCGGAAATTTATCAACTAGAACTGGAACGGATTTTTGGTCGTTGCTGGCTGTTTCTGGCCCATGAAAGCCAGATCCCAAAACCAGGAGACTTCTTTAACACCTACATGGGTGAAGACGCGGTGGTGGTGATTCGCCAGAAAGATGGCTCCATCAAAGCGTTTCTCAACCAGTGTCGGCACCGCGCAATGCGCGTCAGCTATGCCGATAGCGGCAACACCCGCGCTTTTACCTGTCCTTATCACGGCTGGTCCTATGGCATTGACGGTGAACTGGTCGAAGTGCCACTGGAACCGCGCGCCTATCCACAAGGGCTGTGCAAATCGCACTGGGGGCTGAAAGAAGTTCCCTGCGTGGAATCGTACAAAGGCCTGATTTTCGGCAACTGGGACACCAGCGCCCCTGCGCTGACGGACTATCTGGGTGATATGGCCTGGTATCTTGACGGCCTGCTGGATCGTCGAGAAGGCGGCACCGAAATCGTCGGCGGTGTGCAGAAGTGGGTGATTAACTGTAACTGGAAATTCCCAGCTGAGCAATTCGCCAGCGATCAGTATCACGCCCTGTTCAGCCACGTTTCGGCAGTACAGGTGCTAGGCGGCATGGCGGATGGCAGCGAGAAAAAACTCGGTGCCGATCAGACCCCTCGTCCGGTGTGGGAAACCGCCAAAGACGCTGTGCAGTTTGGTCAGGATGGCCACGGCTGCGGCTTCTTCTTCACCGAGCAACCGGATGCCAACGTGTGGGTCGATGGTGAAGTCTCGCGTTACTACCGTGAAAGCTATGCCGAAGCGGAACAGCGCCTTGGCAAGACCCGTGCTTTGCGTCTGGCCGGGCATAACAACATTTTTCCTACCCTTTCCTGGCTTAACGGTACCGCGACGTTGCGCGTCTGGCACCCACGCGGGCCGGATCAGGTCGAAGTCTGGGCGTTCTGCATTACCGACAAAGCCGCATCGGACGAAACCAAAGCTGCGTTCGAAAACAGTGCCACCCGAGCCTTCGGCCCGGCCGGTTTCCTCGAACAGGATGATTCAGAAAACTGGTGCGAGATCCAGAAACTGCTTAAAGGTCATCAGGCCCGCAACAACCCGTTGTGTCTGGAGATGGGGTTAAATCAGGAAAAACGCCGTACTGATGATGTCCCTGGTATCACCAACTACATCTTCTCTGAAACCGCCGCGCGCGGTATGTACCAGCGTTGGGCGGATTTACTGAGCAGCGACACCTGGAAAGAAGTGCAAGAGAAAACCGCTGCGTATCAACAGGAGGTGATGAAATGAGTATGTCCGTCTCTTTTGAGCTCCATCATCAAATAAGCCAATTTCTCTATTACGAAGCCGCGTTGCTGGATGATTGGGAATTCCGTGCCTGGCTGGATCTGCTGGACGATGATTTGCGTTACACCATGCGCACCACCGTCAATACCCAGACTCGCGATCGACGCAAAGGGGCACAGCCACCGACCACCTGGATCTTCAACGATACCAAATCGCAGCTGGAACGCCGGGTCGCACGTCTGGAAACCGGTATGGCCTGGGCTGAAGAGCCGCCGTCGCGCACGCGCCACTTGGTCAGTAACTGCGTGGTGACTGAAACCGCACAGCCTGATGTGTTTTCCGTACGGGTTAACTACCTGCTGTACCGGGCGCAAAAAGAGCGGGATGAGACTATCTACGTGGGTACTCGAACCGATCTGTTGCGCCGCCGTGAAACATTGGCAGGCTGGGGCCTGTGCGGGCGTGAAATCATTCTCGATCAGGCGGTTATTACCTCCCACAACCTGAGTGTCCTGTTCTGATGAAGCGAATTCATGCCTGTTTTGCTGAGGAGCTGCCGGAGGGTGAAGCCCTCCGGCTGGATACCAAGCCGGTGATCGCGCTGTTCCACGTGGGCGGCGAATATTATGCCATTAACGATCAGTGCAGCCATGGCAATGCCTCTATGTCTGAGGGGTATATCGAGGATGACGCTACCGTGGAGTGCCCGCTGCATGCCACCAGCTTTTGCCTGAAAACCGGCAAAGCGCTGTGCCTGCCAGCCACGATACCGTTGCAAACCTACCCGGTCACCGTCGCAGAAGGGGCGGTGTTTATCGATATCCCGGAGGAAGCCTGATGTCCGATCTCAACGATGACGTAGTACTGATTACCGGCGGGGGCTCGGGTCTAGGGCTGGCGCTGGTGGCACGTTTTATAGAAGAGGGCGCCCGCGTGGCGACCCTCGAACGTTCTGCGGAGAAGGTGAGCCGGTTACAGCAACAGTTTGGCGAGCAGATTGTGGCCGTACAGGGTGATGTCACCTGTTTTGCCGATAATCAGCGCGCGGTAGAGATGACGCTATCGCGTTTTGGCCGCCTGGACTGTTTTATTGGCAATGCCGGGATCTGGGATCACAACGCTTCGCTGCTGGCGACCCCGGCGGAACAGCTGCAATCCGGTTTTAACGAGCTGTTTGGCGTCAACGTCAAAGGCTATCTGCTGGGGGCCAAGGCCAGCGCTCCGGCGCTGGTCGAATCCGGCGGCAGCATGATCTTTACGCTCTCCAACGCTGCCTGGTATCCGGGCGGCGGCGGCCCGCTGTACACCGCTAGCAAACATGCCGCCGTGGGGCTGATTCGCCAACTGGCTTATGAATTGGCACCCAAGGTACGGGTCAACGGCGTTGGGCCGTGCGGCATGGCAAGCGATCTGCGTGGTCCGCAGGCGCTGGGGCAGCAGGACACTTCGATTATGCAGTCCCTGACGCCAGAAAAGATCGCGGCTATTTTGCCTTTGCAGTTCTCTCCTGCGCCGGAAGATTTTACCGGCCCTTATGTCATGCTCGCGTCGCGCCGTAACAATCGCACGCTGAGCGGTGTGATGATCAATGCCGATGCGGGCCTGGCAATCCGAGGTATCCGCCACGTTGCTGGTGGCTTGTCGTTATAGGAGCCTAAATGAAACAGATAGTGATTATCGGCGGCGGTCAGGCGGGAGCCATGGCTGCTGCCGCGCTACGCGCGCAACAGTTTACCGGCAGCATCACCTTAATCAGCGAAGAGCCAGAGATCCCTTACGAGCGTCCGCCGTTGTCGAAAGACATGCTGCTGTCGCCAACCCCGCAGTTGCAAGACATTCTGCCAGCCACCTTCTATGAAGAAAATCGCATCACCCT
The DNA here is from genome assembly GCF_057180605.1 of Serratia sp. HNCC26DJ206. Classification (NCBI taxonomy): domain Bacteria; kingdom Pseudomonadati; phylum Pseudomonadota; class Gammaproteobacteria; order Enterobacterales; family Yersiniaceae; genus Serratia; species Serratia sp. HNCC26DJ206. The sequence goes on along the minus strand of NZ_JBXUGP010000015.1, from coordinate 104,913 downwards.
GCGCAACAATGCGCGGGTGGTTGCCATTGATATCAGCCAAAACAGCGTGGTATTGGCCGATGGTGAAGAGCTGGTGTGGGACAAATTGCTGTTAGCGACCGGAGCCAAAGCGCGCCGTTTGGCGCAGTTGGACGCGCTGGGTGAAAAATCACATACGCTGCGCACGGCGGCAGATGCCCGGCGGTTGCGCTCTGTGCTGAACGAAAACCAGCAGATCCTGATTGTGGGGGCGGGCACCATCGGTATGGAACTGGCGGCCAGCGCCACGCAGCGCGGCTGCAAGGTGACGGTGATTGAACAGGCACCGATAGTGATGGGGCGTAACGCACCACCGCCGGTGCGTGATTATCTGACGAACCTGCATCAACACCATCAGGTGCGTTTTTGCCTGAATGCGCGGATTGAGCACGCCGCCATCGAGCAGGATCGGGTGGTGCTGACCTTGCAGAGCGGCGAGCGGCTGACGGGTGACGCGGTGATTTATGGCATCGGGATTGAAGCCAACGATCAACTGGCTACCCAGGCCGGGCTGGCGACTAACAACGGCATCATCGTTGACGATCGTTGCCGGACTTCGGTTGCCCAGATTTACGCGGCCGGTGATGTCACTTTGCGCCGCCAGGGGGATCAACTGGTACGTCTGGAAACCTGGGACAACGCCAACCAGCAAGCGTTGGTGGCGGCCTGTGCCATGTTGGATAAACCGCTGCCAGCACCGGTGCCCGTGTGGTTCTGGACCGATCAGTTCGACAGCAATATCCAGTTTGTTGGCGCGATGCAGAGTGAACGTTGGCTGATGCGTGGCAATACCGAAGGGCACAGCGCGATCTGGTTTGCGTTGCAAGACGGCAAGCTGATCGGGGCCATCACACTGAATCAGGGCCGCGAACTCCGCCATCTGCGCAAAATGATCCAACAGGGCAAAGAGGTGGATGAGAAACAACTGGTTGATCCGCAGGTGGCGCTGAAAAGCCTGGTTTAGCGCGGTGACGCTTTTTCCCTCACCTCAATCCTCTCCCCAAGGGAGAGGGGGCTGAGCGGTGCCGGTTTTTAGGTTTAGGGGTAACAGTGGCAGCGATTCCAGGGAGAGGAGTTCGGCTTCAGGATCACCCCGTGGCGCGGACAGTTCCCTCTCCCTGCGGGAGAGGGCTAGGGTGAGGGGCGCTTAGGCACTATGCCCAGATATTTCCCGGCGTATGCCCGCTTCAATCTGTCGTGCGGTTTCCTGTAGCGCGGCCAGATGGCGCTCGACGGCCTGCTCAATCGACATCGCTTTGGCGATATACACCAGGTTCAGGCTAGCGATCACCCGTTGTTGACTATGGATGGGCACGGCAATTGAGGCGATCTTCTGCTCCTGCTGCCAACCCATGTAGTTCTCGCCGTAACCGCGCTGCCGGATGCGTTGCAGAATACTCCCCAAGCGCAGCGGTTCCCGCGCCAGGCGGTATTCCACTTCATCGCGGGTGGCCAGCAGTGAGATCAACGCTTCCCGCTCATGATCTGGGCAAAACGCCAGATAAGTCAGCCCGGAAGCGGTCAACAGCAGGGGCAGGCGGCGCCCGACCATTGAGCGGTGGAACGACAGGCGGCTGAAACGGTGGGTGGTTTCACGTACCACCATGGCGTCGACATTCAGGGTGGTGAGGTCAGTGGGCCACACCACCTCTTGCAACAGCTTCCCCAGCAGCGGGGCCGCGATGGCCGAGATCCATTGCTCATCGCGGAACCCTTCGCTCAATTCACGCACTTTGAGCGTGAGCTGGTAGCTGTCGTCCGAGGAACTGCGGCGTACATAGCCCTCTTCCTGCAATGTTTCCAGCAGGCGGCGCACGGTGGTGCGGTGCAAAAGTGTGATGGCGCTCAACTGCGCAATGCTGGCACCGCCGTCCAACCGATTCAGCACGTTGATCAACGCCAATCCGCGCGTCAGGCCGCGCACGGTTTTGTATTCGGTATTGTGGTCGGGTTGCATTATTAGCCTCAATAAATCCTTTTAAAACATTGCTGTGCACCTGGTGCACAGCTTAAGGGGTTTTCATTGTAGGCGAAAAATGCGCCTCATATACTCCCAAAACAATAAAAAATTGTTAACAAGTGAGTAACCTATGCCCTACAGCAATTCTTCAGAACAAAGTCTGGTTGCCGATTACCAGACTCAGGTCGCTATTGTCGGTGCTGGCCCGGTCGGCCTGATGATGGCGAATTATCTCGGCCAGATGGGAATTGAGGTTCTGCTGATCGAGAAGCTCGATACCCTGATCGATTACCCGCGCGCCATTGGCATTGACGACGAAGCCCTGCGCACCATTCAGGCCGTCGGTTTGGTTGATAACGTGCTGCCGCATACCACCCCGTGGCACGCGATGCGTTTTCTGACGCCGAAAGGGCGCTGCTTTGCCGACATTCAGCCGATGACCGACGAGTTTGGCTGGTCACGCCGCAACGCCTTTATTCAGCCGCAGGTGGATGCCGTGCTGTTCGATGGCCTGAAGCGCTTCCCCAAGGTGCGCAGCATCTTCTCCCGCAGCCTGATGGCGTTCAGCCAGGACGCCACCGGCGTCACGCTACAAATTGAGGATGACGAAGGCCAGCGCGAAACGGTGCGTGCCGCTTGGCTGGTGGCCTGTGACGGCGGCAGCAGCTTCGTACGCCGTACTCTGGGCATCGCCTTTGATGGCAAAACCGCCCCCAATCAGTGGGTGGTGGTGGATATCGCTAACGATCCGCTCAGCACACCACATATCTATATGTGTTGCGACCCGGTGCGGCCCTACGTCTCGGCGGCGTTGCCCCATGGCGTGCGGCGTTTCGAATTTATGGTAATGCCGGGTGAAACCGAAAGCGAACTGAGCAAGCCGGAAAAAATGCGCGAACTGCTGGCGAAGGTGCTGCCCGATCCCGATCGGGTGGAGCTGATCCGCCAGCGGGTTTATACCCATAACGCTCGTTTGGCCGCGCAGTTCCGCGTCGATCGCATTCTGCTGGCAGGGGATGCGGTGCATATCATGCCGGTGTGGCAAGGGCAGGGCTACAACAGCGGCATGCGCGATGCCTTCAACCTGGCCTGGAAACTGGCGATGGTGGTCAACGAACAGGCAAAAGAGACGCTGCTCAACACCTATCAACAGGAGCGCCGCGATCACGCCAAAGCGATGATCGATCTCTCGGTCACCGCCGGGCATGTGTTGGCACCGCCACACCGCTGGCAGGGCAAAGTGCGCGATGGTCTTGCTTGGGCATTCAACTACCTGCCGCCGATCAAACGTTATTTCCTCGAAATGCGCTTTAAGCCGATGCCGCAATACCAAACCGGCGCACTGGTGGCGGGTAAAGAGAAAAACTCGCCGGTCGGGCGCATGTTTATTCAACCCAAAGTCATGCTCAACGGCGGTGTACAGCGGCTGCTGGACGACGTGATTGGGCCGCACTTTGCCATTATCGCCTGGGGCTGTAACCCGCAATGGGGCCTGAGCGACGAGCAGATTGCTCAGTGGCAAAAGGCAGGCACGCAGTTTATTCAGGTGGTGCCGGAAGTACAGCTACCGGCCGTAGGCCAACGTCCGGCCGGTGTGATTTGCCTCGGCGATACCACCGGGCGGCTCAAAGAGTGGTTCGCCAGTCAGCAGCATTCGATTGTCGTACTGCGCCCCGATCGTTTTATCGCCGGTATAGCGACGCCACAGACGCTTGGCACCCTGATGGATGCTCTGGCCGTGGCCGTTTCGCTGCGCTCCCCGGTGTTCACTCCCATTATTGAAAATAAGGTGGCTTGATATGAACGCTTATCTCCATTGCCTCTCACACTCACCGTTGGTGGGCTACGTTGATCCGGCTCCCGACGTGTTGGCTGAAGTGGAAAAAACCATTGCTGATGCGCGGGAACGGATCCGCGTATTCGATCCCGAACTGGTGATTCTGTTCGCGCCGGATCATTACAACGGTTTCTTCTACGACATTATGCCGTCGTTCTGTATTGGTACGGCGGCCACGGCGATCGGTGACTTCAGCAGCGCGGCGGGCGAAATCCTGGTTCCTGCCGAACTGGCCGAAGCCTGTGCCCAAGCGGTGATGGATGCCGGGGTGGATGTGGCGGTTTCCTACTGTATGCAGGTGGATCACGGTTTTGCTCAGCCGCTGGAGTATTTGCTCGGCGGTTTGGCCAATTACCCGGTGCTGCCAGTGTTCGTCAACGGCGTGGCACCGCCGATGCCAAGCTTCCAGCGTACGCGCCTGCTGGGTGAGGCCGTTGGCCGTTTTGCCCGTGGCCTCAATAAGCGGGTGCTGTTCCTCGGCTCCGGCGGGCTCTCGCACCAGCCACCGGTGCCGCAACTGGCCGGGGCCGATGCTCACACGCGTGATCGCCTGTTAGGCAGCGGCCGCCACTTACCGCCAGACGAGCGTCAGGCTCGCCAGCACCGCGTTATTTCTGCGGCGCGCGGCTTTGTGGAAGATAACAACTCGCTGCACCCGCTTAACCCGGTTTGGGATAACCAGTTTATGGACATCCTTTCCAGCGGCAAGCTTGCTGAACTGGATGCGCTCGGTAATCAGGAGCTGTCAGACATTGCGGGCCGCTCGACCCATGAGGTTAAAGCCTGGATGGCCGCCTTTGCGGCGCTGTCGGCATTTGGCCCGTATCAGGCCGAAAACCGTTATTACCGCGAACTGCCGGAGTGGATCACCGGATTTGGTTCCCTTAGCGCTGCGCCACGCCGCTGAAATCACCAGGATGACAGGAGAAAGTCATGACATCATTTACTGAAGAAAATACCAGCCACTTCGTGCAAATCCGTGAAGGCGAAGCCGATCTGCGAATCCATTACAACGACTGTGGCAGCGGCGCAGAAACCGTGGTGATGCTGCACGGCTCTGGCCCCGGTGCCAGCGGCTGGGCCAATTTCAGCCGCAATATCGAACCGCTGGTGGCGGCCGGTTACCGGGTGATCCTGCTGGATTGCCCCGGCTGGGGCAAAAGTGACTCGATCGTCAGCACCGGTTCCCGTTCGGATCTTAATGCCCGCATCCTGAAAGGGTTAGTGGATGCGCTGGATCTGCAACAGGTACACCTGCTGGGGAACTCGATGGGCGGCCACAGCTCCGTGGCCTTTACCCTGACCTGGCCAGAGCGCGTTGGCAAACTGGTGTTGATGGGCGGCGGTACCGGCGGGGCCAGCCCGTTTGTGCCAATGCCGACCGAAGGCATCAAACTGCTGCAAGGGCTGTACCGCGAGCCCAATATCGACAACCTGCGCAAAATGATGAACGTCTTTGTTTACGATCCGAGCGATCTGACCGAAGAACTGTTCAAAACGCGCCTCGACAATATTCTGGCGAATCGCGATCACCTGGAAAACTTCACCAAAAGCCTGACGATCAATCCAAAACAGTTCCCGGATTTCAGCCCGCGCTTGGGTGAGATCAAGGCTAAAACGCTGATTGTCTGGGGGCGTAACGATCGCTTTGTGCCGATGGATACCGGCCTGCGCCTGCTGGCGGGCATTGCCGGATCTCAACTGCATGTGTTCAGCAACTGCGGGCATTGGGCGCAATGGGAACATGCTGAGACCTTTAACCGTATGGTGCTGGATTTCCTCAGCCATTAGTCAGGGAGTGAGTCATGAGTGATTACAGTCTGGAGCAGTTGGCTGAGGCGTTGCGCCAGTCAGAGGCCAGCGGCAAGGTGATTGAACCCTTGCGCGATCGTCTCGGCGTGGGCAATGGCGAAGCGGCTTATGCCATCCAGCAACTGAATGTGCAGCATTGGCAGGCCGCTGGCCGCCGCGTGGTGGGGCGCAAAGTGGGCCTCACCCACCCTAAAGTCCAGCAGCAACTGGGGGTGGACCAGCCTGACTTTGGCACGCTGTTTGCCGACATGTGCTACGGCGATAACCAGGGCATCCCGTTTTCTCGCGTGATGCAGCCGCGCATTGAGGCAGAAATTGCCTTGGTGTTGAACCGCGATCTACCGAATGCCGATACCACCTTTGATGAGCTGTGCGGTGCGGTGGAATGGGTGATGCCTGCGCTGGAAGTGGTCGGCAGCCGCATCAAAGATTGGTCGATCAAGTTTGTTGATACCGTAGCGGATAACGCCTCCTGTGGCGTGTATGTATTGGGCGGCCCCGCGCGCCGCTTTGCCGGGCTGGATTTACAGAATTGCGGCATGCGGATGACGCGCAATAACGAGGTGGTGTCTACCGGGCGCGGCAGCGAATGTCTGGGGCATCCGATCAATGCGGCGGTGTGGCTGGCACGCACCATGGCCAGCCTGGGCACACCGCTGCGAGCGGGTGATGTGGTACTGACCGGAGCGCTGGGGCCGATGGTCGCGGTGAATGCTGGTGACAGTTTTAAGGCAGAAATTGACGGTGTTGGCACGGTAGCGACCTATTTTTATGAGGATAACGCGTCATGAGTAAGAGAAAAGTGGCGATCATCGGTTCCGGCAATATCGGTACCGATCTGATGATCAAAATTATGCGTAACGCCAAACACCTGGAAATGGGTGTGTTGGTGGGGATCGACCCAGAGTCGGATGGTTTAGCACGTGCCCGCCGCCTGGGCGTGCCGACCTGCCATGCCGGTGTGCAGGGGCTGATCGCGATGCCGGAATTTGCCGGGATCGACTTTGTGTTTGATGCTACCAGCGCCAGTGCGCATGTGAAGAATGATGCGGTGCTGCGGGCGGCCAAGCCGGGGATCAGGCTTATCGACCTCACCCCGGCGGCGATTGGCCCTTACTGCGTTCCGGTAGTGAATCTGGAACAGAATCTCAGCCAGGGCAACGTCAACATGGTGACCTGCGGCGGGCAGGCGACTATTCCGATGGTGGCGGCGGTCTCTAGAGTGGCGAAAGTGCATTACGCCGAAATCATCGCCTCGATCGCCAGTAAATCTGCCGGGCCAGGCACCCGTGCCAATATTGATGAGTTTACCGAAACCACCAGCAAAGCGATTGAGGTGGTGGGCGGTGCCGTGCGCGGCAAAGCCATTATCGTGCTGAACCCGGCAGAGCCGCCGCTGATGATGCGCGATACCGTTTATGTGCTCAGCGAAGCGGTGGATCAGGCCAAAGTTGAGGCGTCGATCAATGAAATGGCCGCCGCCGTGCAGGCCTATGTGCCGGGTTACCGCCTGAAGCAGAAAGTGCAGTTTGATGTGATCCCGCCAGAAGCCCCGCTCAATCTGCCGGGAATTGGCCGTTTTTCTGGCCTGAAAACCTCGGTATTTGTGGAGGTTGAAGGGGCGGCGCACTATCTGCCTGCCTACGCTGGCAACCTCGATATCATGACTTCTGCTGCGCTGGCGACCGCCGAGCGTATGGCCCAGTCGATGGGAGAACGGGTATGAATGGGAAAAAAATCTACATCTCGGACGTGACATTACGCGACGGCATGCACGCGGTTCGCCACCAATATACGCTGCAAAACGTGCAGGACATTGCCCGCGTGCTGGATGCGGCGAAGGTGGATTCGATCGAAGTGGCGCATGGCGATGGCCTGCAAGGCTCCAGCTTCAACTACGGCTTTGGCGCACATACCGATCTGGAGTGGATCGCTGCGGCGGCGGACGTCGCCAAGCACGCAAAAATTGCTACTCTGCTGCTGCCGGGGATCGGCACCATTCACGATCTGAAGGATGCCTATAACGCCGGGGCGCGGGTAGTGCGCGTGGCGACCCATTGCACCGAAGCGGATGTGTCAAAACAGCACATTGCCTATGCCCGTGAACTGGGGATGGACACCGTGGGCTTCCTGATGATGAGCCACATGACTACGCCGGAAAATCTGGCGAGCCAGGCCAAGCTGATGGAAAGCTACGGCGCAACCTGTATCTACGTGGTGGATTCCGGCGGTGCGATGAATATGAACGATATTCGTGCCCGCTTCCGCGCGCTGAAAGCGGTGCTGAAGCCGGAAACTCATACCGGGATGCATGCGCACCACAACCTCAGCCTTGGCGTGGCAAACTCGCTTGTTGCGGTGGAAGAAGGGTGCGATCGCGTGGATGCCAGCCTGGCAGGCATGGGGGCCGGGGCAGGCAATGCGCCGCTGGAAGTGTTTATCGCGGCGGTGGATAAGCTCGGCTGGAACCATGGCACCGATCTGTATGCCTTGATGGACGCCGCCGACGATCTGATTCGCCCGTTGCAGGATCGGCCAGTGCGTGTCGATCGCGAAACGCTGGCGCTCGGTTACGCCGGGGTCTATTCCAGCTTCCTGCGCCACTGCGAAGTGGCGGCGAAGAAATACGGCATCAACGCGGTGGATATTCTGGTTGAGCTCGGTAAACGCCGGATGGTGGGCGGTCAGGAAGATATGATCGTTGATGTGGCTTTGGATTTACGTTCTCGATAATTATAAGCAGGCCAGCCAGACTGGCCTGCACTCTATCCGCTCATTCGATCGCCAGATCGAAGGGCTGCCTGCGTTTGAATATCTTCACCTCATCGAATAATCGCTTATTCCAAAGGTACCTTTATGAATGTCGCTTTGTCTAAAGTCGATTCACGTTTGGTCATTACGATAGGTTTATGTTTCCTGGTTGCCCTGATGGAAGGGCTGGATCTACAGGCCATGGGGATTGCAGCCGTTGCCATCGCTCAGGCGTTCGAGCTGCAAAAGATGCAAATGGGCTGGATTTTCAGCGCTGGCATTCTGGGGCTGTTACCCGGGGCCTTCGCTGGCGGGCGGCTGGCCGATCGCTATGGTCGCAAGAAAGTACTGATAGGTTCGGTGGCGCTGTTTGGTCTGTTTTCTATTGCGACAGCACTTGCCTGGGATTTTAGCACGCTAGTGATTGCCCGCTTGATGACGGGGGCCGGGCTAGGAGCAGCCCTGCCCAATCTGATAGCACTGACTTCTGAGGCGGCAGGGCCTCGCTTGCGCGGGTTTGCTGTCAGCATGATGTATTGTGGTGTTCCTCTGGGGGCGGCATTGGCTGCAACCGTGGGGATCGCGGGGGTGACCTTGCCCTGGCAAACGATCTTCTGGCTTGGCGGCGTGGTGCCGCTAATTTTGGTGCCGCTTTTGGTCAACAGGTTACCCGAATCTCGCCTGTTCAGCGATCATCGGCAGGCGATCGCCGCATTGCCATTGGCCGATCTGTTCCGCCACGGAGCTGCGTTGCCCACGTTACTGTTGTGGCTCAGCTATTTTTTTACTCTGCTGGTGGTTTACATGCTGATTAACTGGTTGCCAACCTTGCTGGTTAATCAAGGGTTTCAGGCTGCGGAGGCATCCTGGGTGGTGTTTACCCTGCAGATTGGCGCGGCGGTTGGCACGCTTATTCTAGGGGCTTTGATGAACAGGTTACGCCCGTTGGTGATGTCGGCACTGATTTACGTTGGCATGCTGCTCTCACTGGTTTCGTTGGGATGCTCAACCCATTTTGACACCATGCTGGCCGCCGGATTTGTTGCCGGGTTGTTCGCCACCGGTGGGCAAAGCGTGCTCTATGCTCTCGCTCCGCAGTTTTATCCTACCGAGATACGTGCGACAGGCGTTGGTACCGCCGTTGCCGTTGGCCGCTTAGGGGCGATGAGTGGCCCATTGATCGCCGGTAAGATGCTGGCATTAGGGACTGGGACGGTAGGAGTGATGGCGGCATCGGCGCCGGGGATCGTAATTGCTGGGATTGCCGTATTCTGGCTGCTTAACCTCAACCGGCGCAATGTGGGTTGAAGAACCTATAGCGGGAAATACCTTGCGGATGAGTGGGAGAAAAATATGGAGCTGAGACAGTTACGCTATTTTGTGCGAGCCGTTGAGTTAAGCAGTATGGGGAAAGCGGCACTCGATCTGAATATCGGCGTTTCTGCCCTGAGCCAGCAAATCAGCCGTCTGGAAAACGAACTGGCCATCCGCTTATTGCAAAGAACCTCGCGCGGTATCGTGGCAACGGATGCCGGTCTGGCCTTTTTCTCTCAGGCTCAACTGGCCTTGCGCCATGCCGATGATGCGGTGCGGGCGGCAAAGCAGGCCCGGCTCTCCGGGCACGTCAGCGTCGGAATGGCACCCAGCACCGCCTCGGTGCTAGGGCTACCTTTTATGCTGGCGATGCAGGAGCGTTATCCGCACATCCGGCTGCATATGGTGGAAAGCCTGTCGGGCAATCTGGCGGCGATGATTAACACCCGCCAGTTGGATTTGGCGATCCTGTTTCAGCATAAAACCGTCCAGACCTGGAGCGCGCTGCCGATTTTGGCCGAACGGCTATTTCTGATCGGTAGACAGGAGATCGTCGGGCGCTTTCAGCATCAACCCATTACGCCTGAAGAGTTGGCCAGCTTACCGTTGATTTTACCCAGCCAAGCGCACGGCTTGCGGGCGTTGCTCAACACGGTTTTTGCCCGGCAACGGGTAGAGTTGAATATTCTGGCGGAGATCGACGGCTTGGCGATGTTGATGGATGCCGTTCGCCATGGGCTGGGGGCCACCATTCAGCCGGGTGCGGCGGTGTCTCGCATGGTGGATGACAATCTGAAGGTGATCGCCATAGATAATCCGCTGTTAAGCCGCCCCAATTTTCTGGTCAGCCTGTCTGATGATGAACTCTCCCCGGTTGGGCTGGCCGCCAGGGTGGTGCTGCAAAGCGTGATCCAGCAGCTGGTGACGCAAGGTAGTTGGCCGGGTGCGACCCTTCACGATCGCTAAACCCCCGTTAAGCGCTACCCGCTAGCTGCTTGTTTAGACCGCAGGTTACATTTTAGTCACAAAAGGATAACACCGAGAGTGTGACTATGTTTGATGTTGTGGTCATCGGCGGGGGCAATGCGGCGCTGTGCGCGGCCCTCACCGCCAGAGAGCGGGGGGCTTCCGTCCTGCTATTGGAAGCGGCCCCCAAAGAGTGGCGCGGCGGGAATTCTCAGCACACGCGCAATTTACGCTGCATGCATGATGCGCCACAGGATGTGTTGGTCGACAGCTATCCTGAGGAAGAATTCTGGCAAGACCTGCTGAAGGTGACCGGTGGGTTGACCGATGAACCGCTGGCCAGAATGGCGATCAGGGCATCCGCCACCTGCCGTGGTTGGATGAAACAACACGGCGTGCATTTTCAACCGCCGCTTTCCGGCGCATTACACGTCGCCCGCACCAACGCCTTTTTTATGGGCGGTGGGAAAGCATTAATCAATGCTTACTATCGCAGTGCAGAAAAACTGGGCGTGGTGATCCGCTATAACAGCCCGGTAGATTCCCTGGAGTTGCAGAACGGGCAATTTGTTGCGGCGCGGATTGGCGAGCAGCGTATAACGGCCCGTGCCTGCGTGCTGGCCGCCGGTGGGTTTGAATCTAACCGCGATTGGCTGCGTGAGGCCTGGGGGCAAAACGCTGCCGGTGAATGGCCCGCAGACAACTTTCTGATCCGGGGCACCCGGTTTAATCAGGGCGTATTGCTGAAGTTTATGATGGAGGCTGGGGCGGATGTGATCGGCGATCCTTCCCAATCCCACTGTGTGGCGATCGATGCGCGTGCTCCGTTGTATGACGGCGGGATCTGCACCCGTGTCGACTGCGTTTCGCTGGGGGTTGTGCTGAATCGCCAAGCGCAGCGTTTCTATGATGAAGGGGAAGACTTCTGGCCGAAGCGTTATGCGATCTGGGGCCGCCTGGTGGCGCAGCAGGCCGGTCAAATTGGTTACTCGATTATTGATAGCAAAGCTATCGGGCGCTTTATGCCGCCGGTATTCCCTGGGGTGCAAGCCGATAGCCTGCACGATCTGGCCGTGAAACTGGAGCTGGATCCCGAGCAGTTTATCCAAACCCTGGAGGCTTATAACCGCGCCTGTCAGCCAGGAACCTTCAACCATACCCTGTTGGACGATTGCCACACCGAGGGCCTGACTCCGGCGAAAACCCACTGGGCGTTACCGATCGACACCCCTCCTTTTTATGGCTACGCGCTTCGGCCGGGCATCACCTTTACCTATCTGGGTTTGAAGGTGAATGAGCAGGCTGCGGTGCATTTTAACGGCCAGCCTAGCCGCAATCTGTTTGTCGCCGGAGAGATGATGGCCGGTAACGTACTGGGCAAGGGGTATACCGCAGGCGTTGGCATGTCTATCGGCACGGCCTTCGGTCGTATCGCCGGTCATCAAGCGGCACTGGCCGCGCAGCAGGAGGCTGAGTATGCAACAGCTTGAATTGCTAATCCGTGAGGCACAATCCCTGACCGATAACGAGCAGGAGGTGGAACGGGTGATGCAAATCTGTAACGCCTGCCGTTACTGCGAAGGCTTTTGCGCCGTGTTCCCTGCCATGACCTATCGGCTGACGTTCGGCAAGGCTGATATCAACTATCTGGCTAATCTTTGCCATAACTGTGGGGCCTGCCTGCACGCCTGCCAATACGCGCCGCCCCATGAGTTCGGCGTGAATGTACCGCAGGCGATGGCCAAAGTGCGCGTCGAAACCTATCAGGAATACGCTTGGCCAGCCAGATTGGGCGTGTTGTATCAGCGGGCGGGAACGGCGGTAGCCGTGGCGCTGGCTTTTGCTCTGGGGCTGTTTTTGTTATTGATGATGTTTATCAATGGTTCACTAATACATCCGCCGCTGGCCGGTGATTTCTATCAGATATTCCCGCATAACCTGCTGGCGGTGATGTTCGGCAGCGTATTTGTCTTTTCCCTTGGTTCATTGCTGTTCAGCACCCGCAAGTTCTGGCGCGAGATCTCACCGGTGGCGGGAAGCCTGCCTGCGCTGGCAGAAACCACCCGTAATGTACTGACCTTGACCTATCTGGACGGGGGGCATGGTGAAGGCTGCAATGATGAGGATGATGCCTTTACCCTGCGGCGGCGTCGGTTCCATCACTTTACCTTCTACGGGTTTATGCTGTGCTTTGCCGCCACGCTGGTGGCTACCGGCTACCACTACCTGTTGGGAGAAGAGGCACCCTATGACCTGCTGAGTTTGCCGGTGATATTGGGCACATTGGGCGGCATAGGGTTGATTATTGGCCCGGCAGGCCTGCTGTGGCTGAACCTGCGCCGCAACCCGGCTCATGGAGACGCGGCGCAAAAACCGATGGATCGCGGTTTTATTCTGTTACTGCTGCTGGTGAGCGTGACCGGCATCGCGTTACTGATTGGCCGTGATACTGCGCTAATGGGAGCACTGCTGGCTATTCATTTGGCAACCGTGATGGCGCTGTTTTTATTGCTGCCTTACGGCAAGTTTGCCCATGGTTTTTATCGTACTGCGGCTTTATTAAAGTGGGCGATAGAAAAAAGGCGTAAAGCCTGATTCAACTTTCAAGGTGTTTAATAAATCTACCCTACATAATTTTACCCTAAATAATTCGAGTTGCAGGAAAGCCAACGTAGATGCAACTTGAAGTATGACGGGTATATATAAATATGGCGACAAATGATTGCCATGGAGAACATATACAATGGTTGAAAATACCGTCAAAAAAGCCAACCCGCGGTTCGCCAATTTGGGTGCCATATTGCGCGTGACCAGCGGGAATTTCCTTGAGCAATTCGATTTCTTTCTGTTCGGGTTTTATGCCACCTATATCGCTAAAACCTTTTTCCCAACTGATAATGAATTTGCCTCACTGATGCTGACGTTTGCCGTATTTGGTGCCGGGTTTCTGATGCGCCCGATCGGGGCCATCGTGCTCGGGGCTTATATCGACCGAATTGGCCGCCGCAAAGGGCTGATGGTGACGTTAGCTATTATGGCCTGCGGAACCTTGTTGATCGCCATAGTGCCCGGTTATGACACCATCGGTTTATTGGCACCTGCGCTGGTGCTGCTGGGGCGTTTGCTGCAAGGGTTTTCTGCCGGTGTGGAACTGGGGGGCGTGTCGGTTTATCTGGCCGAAATTGCCACGCCGGGAAATAAGGGTTTTTATACCAGTTGGCAATCTGCCAGCCAGCAAATTGCTATTATTGCGGCGGCGCTGATTGGTTATTACCTGAATGCCCATCTGACACCGGCGGAAATATCCGCCTGGGGTTGGCGGATTCCATTCTTTATTGGCTGCATGATTATTCCATTAATCTTTGTATTACGCCGATCGCTGGTGGAAACCGAAGAGTTCCTTAATCGTAAGCATCGGCCTGATACGCGGGAGATTCTGTATACGGTGGTACAAAACTGGCAGGTGATCCTGGCTGGTATGCTGCTGGTAGCCATGACCACCACTACTTTCTACTTTATTACCGTTTATACGCCCACCTATGGCAAAAGCGTGCTGCATCTCAGCGCCGAGGACAGCCTGATCGTGACCATGCTGGTTGGTTTGTCCAACTTCTTCTGGTTGCCGATCGGCGGGGCGATTTCCGATCGTATTGGCCGCAGAGCGGTCTTAATGACTATCACCGTTTTGGCATTGCTGACCACTTATCCGGCATTGGAATGGCTGACTCAGGCACCGAGCTTTGAACGCATGACGGTGGTATTGCTGTGGCTGTCGTTTTTCTTTGGTATGTATAACGGCGCGATGGTAGCGGCATTGACCGAGGTGATGCCTGTCTATGTGCGTACGGTAGGTTTCTCGTTGGCCTTCAGCCTGGCAACGGCGGTGTTTGGTGGCCTGACGCCGATCATTTCAACCGGCCTGGTGGAGATCACCGGGAGTAAAAGTTCGCCTTCTTACTGGCTGATGTTTGCCGCGTTTTCTGGATTGATCGCGACCTGGATGCTCTTTTTCAAATTAGCCAAAAACGGTAAGGCGGTGAGTGAGGCGGCTTAGCGAATCAGGCTATTTCCCTTCTCTTGATGGCTGCGCTAGGGCGTGGCCATTGTCATTTATCAGCTAACAAAGCTAATCACAGATTGGTTAATTTGCGAGCTTGATCACTTGACCGGTCAAGTGATCCTACCCTATGTTGAGAGCACCTTCTTTTCCGATCCAGGGAGCGGTTCTCATGGGATCTATTCGCACGCTAAACGGTGATATTGACGCCAGCCAACTCGGTGTGACCTACAGCCACGATCACATCTATTGCATTCCCCCCTACTGGGCAGAACGTCAGGATGACGATTTGCTGCTGGATGATCCCGCCGCTTCCGAACGGGAGCTGGCTGATTTTTATCAGGCGGGTGGACGGGCCATTTACGATGCTACCGCTCCCGATTATGGCCGCCAGGTGGTTGCCGTTGCTGAAATGGCCAAGCGCCAGCAGGTGCAGGTTATTGCGACCAGCGGCTTTAACAAAGGATTCCTTTGGAGCAGCAACCGGCCTGGCTCAACACAAACCTTTGCCGACTGGATTGAACACTCATCAATCGATGCATTGGTGGAGCACGTTTGCCATGAAGTCACTACCGGCATTGAAGGGAGCCATTATCGCGCCGGAGTGGTGAAATGCGGCACCGGCTACAACACTATTTCCCCGTTAGAACGCAAAACCATGGAAGTCATCGTCAGGGCCCAGCAATGCACTGGCGCGCCGATGCATAGCCATACGGAAATGGGCACCATGGGGCTGGAACAGACGCAGATATTTCGAGGTTTGGGGCTGGATTTTTCCCGCCTCTGTTTTGCTCATATGGATCGTAATCCCGATCCGTGGCTCCACCGTCAGATTGCCAACACCGGGGCATTTCTTTCCTTTGATGGGATGAGCCGCATCAAATACTACCCAGAACATGTCCGCACGCAGGCCATATTGGCACTGTGCAAACGCGGCTATCAGAAACAAATTTTAATTGGCGGCGATTTCGCCCGTAAATCCATGAGTGCCCACTACGGTAAAGGCGGCCTGGGGCTGAAGTTTATCCTGACCGATTGGCGGCCAAGATTTATTGCCGAAGCTCAGGAAGAGGGGCTGGATGGCGAAGCCTTGCTGCATGACTTCCTGGTAGAAAACCCCGCCCGTTATTTTGCTTTCGGCTAAGGGGGCACCATGAAACTGCACGCGTTAAATGAGCAACAGGCCAAACAGGCGCTGGCAAAGGCGCAGATTGCACTGCTGCCGCTGGGCGCGGTGGAGCCGCATGGCGATCATCTGCCGTTGGATACCGACAATCTGCTGGCCGAACGTTTCTGTGCCTTGCTGGATCAGCAACTGGGAGAAGCGGCGATCAGCCTGCCAGTAGTGCCTTACAGCCAGGTGTGGTCACTGCGCGGGCACGCGGGGGCGATCGATATTGGTAACGATCTGCTGGTGCCACTGCTGGTATCGCTGGCACGCAATATGGCCAGCTATGGTGTTGCGACCACGGCGGTGATTAACGCCCATTACGGCAATTTTGACGCCATCAAAGCCGCCGCCAGACTGCTGAAGGAAGAGGGCATTACGCTGCTCAGCTATAGCTGGGCCGGTATGGACGCCTGCGTTAGCCAATTACGCACCTCTGCCGTTGCCTACCCTGGCTATATGCATGCCGATGAGATTGAAACGTCCCTGATGCTGGCATTGGCACCGGAACACGTTGATATGGCGCTGGCGCGCGCGCACTACCCGCGATTCCCAGAGAATTTCCGCTACCAGCCAGTACGCTGGACGGAGTTTTCTGACTATGCGGTGTTAGGGGACCCCGGCTGCGCCAGCCAGGAAAAAGGACAGGTATTTGTGCAGCAGGCGCTGGAGGCCACGCTGGCTTCCATCCGCCTTCATTTGGCAGAGGGAGGCAACAATGATCGTTCGGCAAGCCATCAGTATTGATTATCCGGCCAGCAATGCGGAACAGGCCATTCAGGCGGCGGGAGACGCGCTGTGCCAAGCGGGTGCCTGCCAGCCGGAATATGTGCAGGCGATGGTGGCCAACTACCGGGAGTTTGGCCCCTACTTTGTAATTGCCCCCGGTTTGGCAATGCCACATGCTCGCCCGGAGCAAGGGGCGATCAAGCCACAGTTCAGCCTGATACGGCTGCGTGAGCCAGTGGTATTTAACCATGCCGAAAACGATCCGGTGCAGGTGGTGCTGGGGCTGTCTGCCACCAGCAGCGATCGGCATATTCAACTGATTCAACACATTGTCACCCTGCTGGCAGATGAAAATAACCTGCATACGCTAATGAATTCCCGCGACCCTGAGCAGCTTTATCGGCTGATGGCTTGCGCGGTATAACCCGATCTTGATGGCTTAACACGGAGTGAAGAGCAATGAAAATTCTGACGGTGTGCGGTTTGGGTATGGGCTCTAGCCTGATTCTTAAAATGAACGTGGAGTCGGTGTTAAAGCAGCACGGTATTCAGGCTTCCGTTGAGCATATGGATGTCTCTTCGGCCGCCTCGGCCAGTGCTGACGTGGTGATCACCAATGCAGAGCTGGTGGACAATCTGCGGCATATGCCGTGCCCGGTGGTGATTGTGAATAACTATATCGACAACAAAGAGATTGCCCAGGCGTTGGAACAGGCCGGTATTCTGCAACAGGGAGCATAGCCATGAGCGAATTTCTGGGGGTATTGCGCTGGATTACGGTCAATATTTTTGGGGAAGCTTCTATTTTAATCGGCCTGATTGTGCTGCTGGGGCTGGTATTACAAGGCAAACCGCTGGCCGATATTGTCTCTGGCACGCTGAAAGGCATTTTGGGATTCCTGATTATTGGGGCGGGGGCAGGCATTATCGTCTCGGCGCTGCTGATCTTTCAGCCCATCTGGACGGAAGTGTTCGGCCTGAGTTCGATGAACTTAACCAATATCATCGGCCAAGTGCATTTCACCGAACGCTATGGCAGCAGCGTCACCATCGCCATCGCCGGGGGATTTGCGCTCAACCTGCTGCTGGCTCGCCTGACGCGGTTTAAATATATCTACCTGACCGGCCATATGATGTTCTGGACCACCATGATTTTTGCCGGTGTGATGGTGAACAGCAACCCGGCGATTTCCGGCCTGCAACTGACGCTGATGCTGACGGTGATCATGGGGCTGTATTGGACGTTACAACCGGCGCTGGTGCAGCCTTGGGTGCGCAAAATTACCGGCAACGACAATGTGGCCTTGGGGCACACCTCGGCTTCCGTCGCTTTGTTAGGGGCGCTGTTTGGCCAGCTTTTCTCGGCGAATAAAATCAGTTCTGAAGACATCAAGGTGCCGAAAAAACTTGGTTTCCTGCGCGATTCCAACGTGGTCACGGCGCTGACCATGTCGCTGCTGTTCTTTATCGGCACTTTTATTCTGCAAATCAAAGGCACGCCAAAAGCGGCGGAAATTCTGGCGCAGTCTGGTGACTTGAGTTTCTATATTTATGCGTTGAAGCAATCGCTGATGTTTACCGGCGGCATTGCCGTAGTGCTGCTCGGCGTGCGGATGTTTATTGGTGAAATGGTGCCTGCTTTTAACGGCATTGGCTCGCGGTTGGTGCCCGGTGCCAAACCTGCGCTGGATTGCCCGATCCTGTTCAACTTTGCCCCGAATGCGGTGGTGCTGGGCTTTGTAGGGGCCTTTGTTGGTTCACTGTTGTGGCTCACCTTGATTGGCCATTATACCGGCTATGTTTTCATTCCCAGCATGATTGTGATTTTCTTCCACGCGGGTACGGCGGGGGTATTTGGCAATATCACCGGCGGGTATAAAGGGGCGTTACTTGCCGGGTTTGTCACTTCCACGGTAGTGGCCTGGGGACAATACTTCTGCGTTAATTACTTTATCAGTGACACTATTCCTGACACCGCGCTGTGGGCCGGTGACAGCGATATGTTTATGCTGGCACCGCTGATTAGTGCGTTGACCAAGCTGCTGACATTCTGAATAGATGAGGGAAGGTTATGAGCAAGGCATTAAGCCAATACTACGATCAAATCCGGCAGAAGTTGGCACAGTTGGAACAGCAACCAGAGACGATTAATCGCGCGGCGGAAGTGATGGCCGAAACGGCGCTGGCTGGCCGCAACCTGTTTGTGTTTGGTGCCAGCCATGCGGGCATTCTGGCGGAGGAGATGAGCTACCGGGCAGGGGGGTTAGCTATCGTCAACCCGTTGTTCACGCCCGCACTGATGCTTAACGTGCGGCCATTGACGCTGACCAGTGCCGTGGAAAACGTAGAACATCTGGGCAGGGTGCTGATTGAACAATCACCGCTGCAAGCGGGCGATACGCTGTTGGTTCATTCGGTGTCTGGTCGCAATGCCATTACCATTGATGTGGCGCTAGCCGCCAGAGCCGTGGGTGCCAAGGTGATTGCCATCACCAGCCTGGCTACCGCCGCGCGCGTCAGTTCGCGTCATTCCAGCGGCAAGCTGTTGGTGGATATTGCGGACATCACCATCGATAACCAGTGCGATTATGGCGATGCCGCCGTCAGCCTGCCGGGCTTGGCGCAAAAAGCCGCGCCGCTGTCGACCATTATGGGGGCGACCATCGCCAACAGCCTGGTTCTGCGTATTTGCGAACTGATGCAACAGCAACAGCGCACGCCGCCGATCCTGGCGAGCGCAAACATAGACGGTAATCAGCAGATAAATCAGGATATACTTGACGCTTACAGGAGCCAAATACACTACCTCTGAGTGGAGCATGAGTATGTTTGAGTCTGACGGACTTCCACTGTATCTCAGGATAAAAGGCATTATCCTGCAACGAATCATCACCTTTACCTATAACGATAAACTCCCCGGCGAGCTGTTGCTCGCCGACGAGTTCAAAGTCGCGCGCGGTACCATCAAACAAGCGATTGATTCACTGGCCAGTATTGGCATGGTTTACCGCGAGCAGGGTAAAGGCACCTTTATCAATCGTGATGCGCTGCATAAGCACTATACCGATCTGCCGGATGCCTTGGTGACCTTCAACTCGGCAACGCCGGTTGAGGTGGAAATCCTCTCCCTGTTATCGACGATGGCCAGCCAAGAAGTGGCGGAGCGGATGGGGTTGGACTTAGGCAGCCAGTTGATGCGCCTGGAACGCGTGTTTATGCAGGGGGAGAAAGTGGTTGGCCATGCGGTCACCTATTTAAATGGCCGGGTGTATAATGATCTGAGCCATGTCGACAATAGCAGCCCTTTATATGGGCAACTGCGGGAAACCTTCGGCTATTCCCCGACCAAGGCAGCGGAGCGCTATTCGCCGGTGATCTGCGACGCCAAATTAGCCCATCTGTTGAACATCGAGCAGGGTTGCGCACTGTTTAGAATCGAGCGCACCGCCAGTAACTTGGATGATGTGGTGCTTGAGTACAGCGTTACACATATGCAAGATGCGGCATTATCGTTACAGATCGTTGCTAATCAGAGCGTGGTGAACCAGCAGTGGAATTGCACCATCGATAAAGCCCGGTGAGCTTTATTTTGACTGGTGAGTTTATTATTTTGCTATATTTTCATTGAAGCGATGTGTTTGCTGATGTCTCTTTATGTATTCCCTTAGTTCTTCAAGTTGCGGGGCGCGGCAAGTTTGAAAACCTCGGAGACAGATGACATGTCTTGGGCCTTCCAGCCTGGCGAACCCTCAGGCCACGTGAAGTATGACGAGTATAGAAAGAGCTTTGGAAAGTGGTTCTAAATTGATTAACCCAGAGGTGCCTTGTGTCGCGTCTGCCTACAGTCAGTCATCTCAAAATTTTTGAGGCCATTATTCAGCATGGCAGCATGCGTGCGGCCGCAAAGGTGTTAAACCAAACTCAATCGAATATGTCCCGTTCTTTGCGTGAGCTGGAGACGATTTTGGGGGCTAAATTGATGGTTGTAAACTCGCAAGGTATGGTGCTGACCGATATTGGAAGGCGCTTCGAATCCCGTGTCAGACGGGTGCTGAGTGAGTTAGAGACTGCGGTAAACGAAGTGAAGCAGGTCAAGGAGTTGCACCAGGGGAGTGTCTCATTTGGTTGTTCGCACATCAGGGTGTTCAAATTTATCTCCAGTGCCGTTACTGGCATTCTGCAGGCTTATCCCAATGCAGAGATAACACTTTACGAAGGCCAGCAGTCTGAGATTTTGCCCGCCCTGCGGGAAGGGAAGCTGGATTTCTTTATTGGCATAATCTCTGATGCAATCTCCCTGGGAGAGTTTATCGAAGAGCCTCTCTTTTCCTGTTCATTCGGTGTCATTGCCAGAAAAGGCCATCCTTTGGCGCATGCAACCTCTTTGGCAGCGCTTCGCAATGCCAAATGGTATCTCCCCGTGGCCGATGCTGGATATTACAACGATCTCGAGTCTCTTTTTTTCCCGGCAGAAGCAAAAGCAGAAAACTGGATATTGAAAGGGGATTCTGTCGCCATGGCAGAACATCTGATTTTAGAGGCTGACTATCTGTCAATCAGCCCCAAGCTGATTGAACACACGGATTCGATGAAAGATCTTTTTTGCTTCATCCCGCTAAAAGAAAAACTTCCTGATGGCCATTACAGTTTGCTCTACCGCCAGCAAACCACGTTGCCACCGCTAGCACGGCTTTTAATCTCGGAGATCCACAAAGAGTGCAGCAATGATATTGCCATAAATAGAGGACGGAGCGTTTTCAGCATCAGCACCCCGCAGGAGAGGGGGTGAGGCTGTTGCTGGCCCATTACGGTGTTACACCATTGGGCGGATGATTGCCCACATCCGTTCCCAGTTAATCAGCACCAATAAGACGGCAGCAGCGAACAGGACAAACATAATCCTCGAGAACATATCAACACTCCTTGTTAATAAAATCAGAACTTTTCACGCCAAGTGGCTGATAGGCAGTGTACAACTGGATCGCGAGGTTATATAGACCCGTTTGATGATTTCAGAATTGACTAGGTAAATGGGTAGGCACTTGTTTAGGGCGGCGAGTCTGCCGCCCTAAACATAAGGGAGTTAATTCAGAATACCGTTCAGCACCAGCATGGTAATCATCCCACCTGCTGCCGGGATCAGCGTGCGGCGCACGATCATAAATGGCGAGCACTCACCGGCTTTACTGACCGCAATAATCACGCCAGCCACCGGGGAAATCGATCTTCCCATTCCCGCCATAAGTTGCATCGGCAGGATCATGCTCACGGCGCTTTCACCAAATTTGGCGGCAATACCGGGTGCCAGGCCGGAAAACGAGAAGAAGGCGGCCACGCCAGAACCGGTCAGAGCAGCAGTTACGCAGACCAACAGCGCCATCACAACGGTCATATTGCCGAAGCCAAAACCGGCAGCCTGAACGGTTTGGATGATAAAGTCCACGGCACCGATGATTTGCAGCCCTTGAGCGAAAACGTCGGCACATACCAGCAGGGAAACGATGCTGGTAAACATTGAACCCATCCCTTTGAAGAACACCTGAATGCCTTTACAGGCCGCTTTGAAATCCCGTCTGACCAATAGTTCGCAGAAAAAGGCCAGCAGGGTGCCGATAATCATCGCGGTGACTACGTCGATCTTGATACTGCTGACAACCAGCGGGCTGAACAAAATCACCAGAATCACCGGGAAAACCGGCAGAAAGGCGTAGAACGCCGGTACTTTTTCGCTGCTTTCATCGGTTTGTGGCTGGTGGTGTTGCTGGGCAACCACGTGCCCGTCTTTGGCATCAAAATAGCGCGCGGTGAAGAAGATTAAGACAGACACCACCAGCATGACCCCGGTAGCTACCGGCAATTGGTAATGAGCAAAGTAGATCGCTGTTTCCATACCGGCATGTTTCGCCGCCAGGTTCGCGGTGCCCACCGCCGGGCCGAGATCCATAAACGCTGACATACCGATCATGGATGCGGCTGCGGCTTTACTGACCCCTAAACGCACCAATACCGGGAAGAAGGTGACCAATAACAGCATGGCCAAACCAGCCGCGCTGGAGATCGCCACATGCAGCAATTGAGACAAGATGTAGCCGATTGCCAGGATCAGATAGGGAGCCTTGATCATCTGCAACGGTTTGATGCACAGATTCACCATCGAGTTCGAGGCTTTAATGTGATCCATATAATCGGCAAAACCGCCTGCCGCCATAATAATCAGACCGATACCGGCGATCTGGGTGGTCAAAGACTCTTTAACAAACGCGAAAATATCCCCGCCGACCCAGCCGATGGATTTTGCTTTGCCGTACAGTATTGATTGTTCAGGAAAGAAGATTGCCGTGATGAGCAATAAACTCAACCCGGCCAACAGCAGTACGGCCTGTGGTTGATAGTTTTTGATAATAAACCAGGCGGCAAGTACGGTAACGATTATGCCGATTATAAATCCAGTCATCATAATCCCCTATATTCAGTGATTGGCGATAAATTCATGCAGCAAAGCGTTGTAATATTCCGGGGCCTGAAAATAAGGCGCATGACCCAAACCGGGCATATCAATGTGTTGGGTATAAGGCACCAGTGCTAACAGATCGGCTTTTAATTTCGGCTGAACAACACCATCTTTTTCGCCGGTCAAGATTAACGTCGGCACGGCTATTTGCGGCAGCAGAGGGCGGTTATCAGCCAGTTGCAGCATCCGCGTTGCGCGTCTCAGGCCTTCCAGGTTGGTTTCGGCCGCAATTTCAGCGGCATAATCCAACACCGAAGCGGGCACCTCCGGGAAGGGTAACAAATCACGCGCGCGGTTTTTGCCATAGGCTTCACGGCCGATTTCAGCCAGCTCTCTAAGCCGTATTTCCAGCTTTTCCGAGATGGGGGCCGTCTCTGGCGCGCCATAGCCCGGATGGGTGCAGGACAATACCAGACTCTTGATTTTGTCGGGATGCCGGGCAGCGTAGCGGCTGGCAATAGTTCCCCCCATCGAGTGCCCGACCAGGGACACTTTTTTATCACCAAGGTGCAAAATCAGGTTATGCAGCATCTGTTCGTAGGCATCAATATCGGCGGCCACCAGCGTAGAACCGGCGTAACCCGGCGCATCCCAGGCGGCAACGCGGTAATTAGGGGACAGTGCGGCAAATTGGAATGGCCAGGCTTTGGAGCTGCCGAGAATACCGTGCAAGAAGATAATAGTTTCACCCTCTCCGCAGGTGCGGAAGGATAAATTCCCCTGTGATGTGGTGAGTGTTTGTTGCTCAGGACAAACAGGAATTGCTCTGTTTTCACTGCTCATAATAAAAACCTCGTTGAATAAAATAAACGCCAGTGCGGGGTGTCGCTAATTTCAGATAAAAGCTGTCCGTAGATAAAGAAGTTATTTATCCTAACGTTAATTAATGTCTATACCCAAAATAATTCGAGTTGCTTGTAGGCGGCAACTGAGCGAAGCCCCAGGAGCTTACTTAGGTAAGTGACTGGGGTGAGTAAAGGCAGCCAACACCCAAGCAACTTGAAGTATGACGGGTATATTTATTTGTTAAAAACATTAAAGGCTTCAAATAAGGATTCCATAACATGGAAGTTGTCACCCAATTCATTATCGGTCACTTCCCCCATGTAATTCACCAGCGCTTCAATCAACACAAATCCGGCGCTGCGGCTACTGAACAGCCCGCTGTGCTGGCTCTCCATCAGCAGTAGTGCGGTTGCGAAGTGGCTGAAAGGATTGACCGCGTTATCGGTGATCACGATGGTATCTCCGCGGTTTTGATAAAACCATTTTATCAGCCGCGTGGTCACGCTGGAGAAACGGTAATAGGAGATGGCAAGCAACACATCACCTTTGCGTGAGTCGATCAATTTATGCGGCAGATTGGCAATATTGGCGTCAAGCAGCACAATGTCTTTCTTGATATATCGACCAAGCAGATAAAAATATTCTGCTAAAGCGTGTGCCGTTGCGCTGCCAATAACATAAAGCCGCTTTTCCGGATCGCAAATCAGCGCAATGGTTTTCTCCAGATCCTTTCTATTAATGTTCTTTAGCGTATTGTTAATATTATTGGTGATTTCGCTACAGTGTTTCTCAATATAATCAATGCCATTTTTTGTGTTGCTCTTTTTATTAAAGCGCTCTATGGGCGAAATGTTTCTGCGCAGCTCCGGCTCACCGGTGGATTCTTTAAAATCTCGGAACCCATTGAAGCCGATTTTCATCATAAATCGCCCCAGCGTTGACTTGGCAATATCGACTTCATTACAGATATCAACGACTTTGCTGTAGGGTATTGACTCAAAATGTTTGTCAAAGTAGTCAATGATGCGCCTGTCGGTATCGGTAAGGTTACCCAGGCTGGCAACGCGTTGAGAGAAATCAGCTCTGTTCATGTCACCTTTCCCTCTGCGCTAATTCTTTATCCATTAATAACAAAACCCAAGGTAGAAAAAAGGGGAATCAAAAATTCCCTTGTCGGAAGTGTGTGCCATCTCTCATTCCCCCCGCAGATCTGCGCCGCTGCGCTGTCGTGCTACGGTTTGTTGTTCAGGTAAGATACGGGGAGGGCGGGAAATCGCGCTATGAATGATGTCGGTAGGATTTCAGGTATCTTAACTAACCCCCGCACAATATCAGCGTTCAGCATTGTGCGGGGGGATTCAGCCTTATGGCGGAGTTACTTTTTTTCTACGGCAATCTGGATGGCATCAGCGAGAGAGCCAATGTATTTTTCTGCCGTCTTTAATTGGTACTCAACACCGTTGCCGTCATTGGTGTCAGACAGCGTTGCCTTCAAGAGTTCCAGTGCCGCCTGCACGGCCAGTAATCTGCGCTTTTGCTCTTCTGTTGGTACGAGCCCGGAGCCAAAATAATTCTCTAACATATTCGTTTTCCTTTGCTAGACCTACCGAAATGGCAGACAACATGCTGTATATTGAGGTTGTCTCCGCATTTTTCAAGGTATTTCCTAAATATTTTGCTGCTTATTCAAGGGTTGCCACCCCTTTGCTGCTGAATCGGCTGGGGTCTTGCTGGTAGCCAGCAAAAGCTAAGTAATACATTTATGCGGTGTGAAAATCAGGGGGCTTATTTGTTAGCCAAGTTGATGCAACTCGCTGATGACTCCATCAGAAGTTACATCTATCAGATTAGACTTACTTTTACATGACAGTTCTATACATTTTGGCTGGTAGTTTAGAGCTTACCCGATGATGTTGTGTTATTTCTTTTCTGTAGCGTATAGTTGTCCCTAATTGACGTTTATCCCGCCTTGTGCGGGATTTTTTTATGCTACGCAGGCTCAGCCGCCCGGGGTAAGAACCCCAGTGCTGCCTGATGGTGGCAGCAGCAGTGAAGCGCAAGTGCGCCGTCGTGAGGTGGGGCCTGAAGGACCCGTAAATCATGTTAATGATTATGACTGGCTTTTTTGATTGTGCTTTGGTGAGACTTGCAGGAAAATAAGCAGGGATTTAGAAAAATCTTAAAAATAAGTTATATCCTTTTAATTTATCAGTGTTAACTATTTTTCGAGCTGTAACATTTTAAGCTATGCTTTCATTAGTCGTGTGTTATTAAGGATTAATCCCTGTAAACGTGAACCTACAATTCCCCAATAAGTGAATTAAGCTGATTCCGTTCAATAAGGAGCTGTACAGTTTTCTGATTGATTAATTTGGTTTTTTTAGATGAAAACTGGATTTTTCATTCTCACTTTGTCGGGTAAAGATAATATGCACAAAATATTTATGGTTATTCCCTCGCAGTGGTTCAGGTTATGAAAGCCGGATTACATTCGACGCAACGTTTGCCTGCCATGATCCTGCTGATAAATCTTTTTATGCTGGCCTTTGTGCTTTCTTTGGTGGGTATTTTTACTCGCCCTATGGGAGCGCTTTCGCTGTTTTGGCCCGTGAATGCCATTCTGCTTGGGTTGCTGCTGCGCAAACCCGGTTATGCCACTTTTGTGGGGTGGGGAGCCATCTACTTTGGCATGGTTACTGCCGATTTAGCCACCGCTGAGGGATGGTCGCTCGCGCTTTGGCTCAACGCCTGCAATATGTCGCTGATAGCGACCGGTTATGTGGTGATGTCGATGCTGCCACAATCCCAGCGACGGTTAGGGAAACCGCAGGCAATTTTATACATGTTCACGGCGTGTTTTCTCGGGGCTGCGTTCTCTGCCTCGCTGTCGGTGCTGCGCCATGACAGCCTGTATAACAATACGGTCTTTATCGCCTGGGGAGCGTGGTTCAGTGAGCAATTCTCGACTAACTTGCTGATCTTACCTGTGATCCTGGCAGCTCCACGCTTGCAACAGCTGCTGCGTATTCAGATACATTGGCAATGGCGTACCAGTATGCCGTTACTGGCTTTGCTGTGTTCACTGGCGTTCAGCGTGTATATCGGTGGGCCGGGAGCGATAGCCTTCCCGATCCCGGCATTGCTGTGGTGTACGGTGAGCTACCAGCTGTTTACCGTCACTTTGCTGACGTTACTCACCGGTATTACCCAGATTATCAGCGTTTCTACCAACATGATGCTGTATGAAATACTGGGGCCTCGTGTTGCTGTGTTTGATACGCTGATGTCAGCCCGGTTGGGTATTGCCATGTTGGTGATGGGGCCGCTGATCCTCGCCAGTTCGCTGGTCGTGAACCGCAAGCTGCTGCGCCAACTGAACCACACTGCCAATCATGATTTGCTCACCGGCGCATTGGGGCGCAGTGCATTTACGCGTAAAGCCAGGGAATTGCTGGAACATAAGTATCAAGCGAAAGAGGCGGTGTCATTGCTGTTGATCGACATCGATCATTTTAAATTGATTAATGATATGTATGGCCATGTGATCGGCGATCAGGTGTTGGCAACTTTTTCTCATCTTCTCCGGCGTGAATTGCGCCACGATCAGCTATTTGGCCGTCTAGGTGGTGAGGAGTTTGCCATCATGATGCCGCGTGCGCTGGCTGTGCAAGCCGTTGCATTAGGGGAGCATCTGCGCAGGCGAGTGGAAAATGCAGATATGAACCCAACGGGTAAAACACCGCTGCGGATCACCATAAGCGTCGGGGTTGCCAGCTTGGCAATGAATGAGGTGAAATCCCTCGAGCAACTAATGAATATGGTGGATATTGCGCTGTACCGTGCCAAGTCTCAAGGCCACAATCGTGTTGAATCCTTTAGCATGCTCAACAGTAATACACTGAATCATAACATGTTCAAATAATATCAACCCTGTTTTGGTGTGAACTGTGTGCCGCAATTAGGGCAGATCAGCGTGATATTCTTGCGCAGTTTAGAACATTGCTGTTTGGTAACATAGCTGCACTTAGGGCAGGCAATCTGAGTGGTGCGGTTGTTAAAACCTTTGACGCTAATGGATTCAGACATGGCATATACCTGTGTCAGGTGAAAGCCCACGCTAACACAGGTGACATTAAATAGCTTTGATTGTTTTTCTACCGCGTTACAGTGCTTTTAATGCCTGTAACGTTTCATCAATATCGACTTCATGTTCTGAGAAGGTGTGGGTCGCATTCTGGAATGTGGTAATCGACAGCATACGCAATGTCTCCATCGCTTGCGGTGTTTCAGCCACTTGCGGGCGGATGCGGTTCATCAGTAAACCGACCGAGAGCACGGTATTTTCTTTATCAATATCTGCCTTTACCGGCACTTCTTTGCTGAAGGTATGAAAGGATTTGATGCTGGATATTTTGATTCTTTCATTAGCAATGGTGATGTATTTGCTGAGCGCCTGCACTTTGACCGCATAAGCGGATGGTCCTTTGGTATTATTGGTGGGTTCAAAAGTCACCAGCGCATTTTTCTTAATCAGCTCTGGGTTTTGCACTTTAATCACGTGAAAATAACGATTTTCCCCGTTCTCGTCGGTGATAAAGCCGAAGCCTTTGTCTTCAAAAAAAGTCGTTATCTTGCCGTTCATCATCATTCTCATAAAGTCGTTCGTAACAGTGTTTATAATAGCGCGGAATGCCCTGTTGCGACAGGGGCGCGGTATTCTACGGTAAAAGCATGGAGGTTCTCAGAGGATCGGGCTGCTTTGCTAAAAATTGCTGACTGTAACAATCAATTTACTGCGCCGACTGCGGACTTTTTCACTTTTTATCGATTTTATGTGATCTCGGTTGTGGACAAAATCCCATCTAATTGCTGTACTGTAGTTGACACACGTTTTGTGTCTTACATTCACGTTAAAGGTAAGTTTGATGTCTAAGATTAAAGGTAGCGTTAAGTGGTTTAATGAATCCAAAGGTTTCGGTTTCATTACTCCGGAAGATGGTAGCAAAGACGTTTTCGTCCACTTCTCTGCCATCGCTAGCAATGGTTTCAAAACTCTTGCTGAAGGCCAGCGTGTAGAATTTGAAATCACGAACGGTGCCAAAGGGCCATCTGCTGCTAACGTTATCGCTATTTAAGCTACAGTAGCCGAAATTCTTAAAACCCGCTCTATGAGCGGGTTTTTTATTGCCCGCTCAGCCAACTGACCAGCATGAAGGCCAGCAGCGTCATGGTCAAAGAGCCAGCCAGGTTGAGCAGCATATTGGCGATTGCCCAGACCAGACGCCCATCCTGCAACAGATAAACCACTTCGACAGAGAATGTAGAGAAAGTGGTTAATCCACCACAAAAACCGGTGGTGATCAGCAGTTTCCAGGTTGAATCTAGGTGCGTCATACGCGTAAACAGCGCCAGGGCCAAACCGATAATGAACCCTCCGAGCAGATTCACGGTCAGCGTGCCCAAAGGAATATGCTGATGCAATGGATTCATCTTCATACTCACTATCCAGCGCAGCGCACTGCCTAAACCACCGCCAATGAATACTGCCAGTAAAGAACTCAACATGATCGAAAACCCTTTCACAAAAAATTGAGGAAACTCAGAAAGGTTCAGGTATAACGCTACGTCCCTCTCTGAGAGGTTACGTAGACATCATCAGCCTGTGAGGGCGGTTATGGAGGAATGTCATCTCCGTCTGTCGGCACCGGTATTTTTCCGGGCCCGAAGGATTTTACACGCTGCGGCTGTTGTTTTGTAGTCTGACCATTCAGTCAGGATTGAGGGATCGCGAGTTCTTGACGGTTGCGGCCATTATTTTTAGCTCGGTACAGAGCACCATCAGCCGCTTTCAACCATTCCTGATAGCCGCGCATCTCTGGTTGATAATCAGCGATGCCGGCACTGATGTGCAGCCTTAGCTCAGGGGCTTCGCGGAAAATGATTTCGCTTAAACTTTCCTGAATGCGGTTCAGGGCAAGGCTGGCTTGCTCGGAGGTAGTGTTTGGCAACACGGCGCCAAATTCATCACCGCCGTAACGGCCGACGATATCCACCACGCGTAACCCCAAGAGCAACTCTTCCGCTAGAACGATCAGCGCTTCATCCCCCACAGCATGGCCGAAGGTGTCATTAATGGTTTTGAAGCGATCGATATCTATCAGGATCAGCGTGGCTTTACGGTCATAACGTCGGCAGCTGTCAAACTCATTGTGTAGAAGGTGTTCCCAATGACGACGGTTATAGAGGCCCGTTAAACCATCCCGCATACTAATGCGCAGCAATTCTCGCTTTTTTTCTGCCAAGTGTTTGGCGGTATTATAGGTGACAAAACCAAGAAATGTTGGGTAGATGAAAATCATGGGTAAACAAAGATACACCTGCTGTGGTGTGGTTTGTGGGTAGAACGGAAAGCCGAGTGCGGCACTGGTCAGCACGGCCCCAATAATCTGTGCTAATAGCCCTTTGAAGAACAGTGACAGCCCGCCGGAAGCAATATTGTTCATGCCCATCATTGACAGGATCACGATCGCAGGCAGAGCATTAAAGCCCATGACGGCCGCCCAGACACCGCCCATCAAGGCATCTATCAGCAGATTACGGGTCTCGGTGGCAAAGGGATTTTCAGAACGGATCGACCACTGATAAGCGATGTGTGGCCAGATAAAGCCATTAAATGCCAGTAGGATCCACATGCCAAGCGGTGGATGTAAGGGGATGATTGCGGCGAGCACGCAAAAAAAGCCAATCCCCAGGCCGACGATACGTGGCAGGTAAGTACGTTTGGCAAAACTGATCCCCGAACGTCGGGTATTGGTCGCTGATGGAGCGATTGGCATCCAACGCCTCCCCTGTGATTAATGATGCAGCGTATCATGCACTTGAGAAACGCTAAACATACCCTTCATACTTCAAGTTGCTTGGGTGTTGGCTGTGTGACTCGGCCCATGCGGGGCCTCGCCCCTTCGGGTCAGCGCAAGCGCTGCTCAAATCGGTCTCTGACCGATTTGTCACTCAGTTGCCGCCTACAAGCAACTCGAATTATTTTGGGTATAGATATATGCCCCACCGTGTAAGCATAGAACATCTCTGGCAGATCTCACTCTGTTACATGTTGTTGTTGTCCTAAAGGGAAGAAAGTAGCTAAATATTGATAGGCAAGGCTTGTTCCCTCGCTGCACTTTGCAGCCATAATGAAAAAGAAGGTGAATATGGAAGGTATTAGTATTACCAAACTTCTGGTGATTGCGGTGTTGATCGTCTTGCTGTTTGGCACCAGCAAACTGCGCACTCTCGGGGCGGATTTAGGTGCTGCGCTGAAAGGCTTCAAAAAAGCCGTGGGGGAGGATACGCCACCAGCGCAAAATACGGCTGAAAGCCAGTCTGCACAGCAGAGCGTCGAGAAGAAAGACGATTAGTCCTGTTTTTCACTGATGCAATAAAAAACGGATGCCGTGAGGACATCCGTTTTTTGGCGTTTTCATTCGCCGAAGCGTAACAAAAAATTACCGAGTTTATTTCACTTCCAACCCTTTCGCCTGTAGATCGGCATGATAGGAAGAGCGCACAAACGGGCCGCAGGCGGCATGGGTAAAGCCCATCGCCATCGCTTCTTCTTTCATCTCGTCAAACTCTGCCGGGCTGACATAGCGCTGCACTGGCAGGTGATGGCGGCTCGGTTGCAGATACTGGCCCAGAGTCAGCATGGTGACGCCATGGCGGCGCAGATCGCGCATGACTTCTACGATTTCCGCATTGGTTTCCCCCAGGCCGACCATCAGGCCTGACTTGGTTGGGATATCCGGATGAGCTTCTTTAAAACGCTCCAGCAACTTCAGTGACCACTCATAGTTAGCACCTGGGCGCACCTGGCGATAAATACGCGGCACGTTTTCCAGATTGTGGTTGAACACGTCCGGTGGGGTGGCGGTCAGGATTTCCAGCGCGCGATCCATACGGCCACGGAAATCGGGTACTAGCGTTTCAATCTTGATATTGGGGCTTTTGGTACGGATCGCAGCGATACAATCGGCAAAGTGCTGTGCACCACCATCGCGCAAGTCGTCGCGGTCAACCGAAGTAATAACCACATAACGCAGCGCCATATCGGCAATGGTCTGCGCCAGCTTTTCCGGCTCATTGGCATCCGGCGCGACCGGGCGGCCATGGGCGACGTCGCAGAACGGGCAGCGGCGGGTGCAGATGGCACCCAGGATCATGAAGGTTGCTGTACCATGATTGAAGCATTCAGACAGGTTCGGACACGAAGCCTCTTCGCACACCGAATGCAGACCATTTTTGCGCATTGCGGCTTTGATGCCCTGAATGCGCGTAGAATCAGCAGGGAGTTTGATCTTCATCCACTCGGGTTTGCGTAACAGCTCCTGCCGTTCGGTGACCACCGTTTTTACCGGGATCAACGCCATTTTGTCTGCATCGCGGTATTTGACGCCGCGTTCCATCTGAATTGGTTTACTCATAATCGTGCAGGTTCCAGTTACGAAGCTCGACCGTCTGGTAGCCGAGTAAATGAACAAATTCCTGTACCAGGATTGGATGAACGTCTTCGATGCTAACGCCAGGCACCAGCGCGCTGACTTGTGTCATCTGCATTCCGGCATAACCACAGGGGTTGATACGCTGAAATGGGGTCAGATCCATGGCGACGTTCAGGGCCAGGCCATGAAATGAACTGCCTTTGCGGATGCGCAAACCCAGTGAACAAATCTTTTGCTCCCCCACATAAACGCCGGGCGCATCTGGGCGTGCGCGCGATGTTATTTCGAAATGGGTGAGGGTATTGATAACCGTGTCTTCAAGAGCGGTGACCAGTTGGCGCACGCCAACTTTGTTGCGTTTCAGATCCACCATCACGTACAGCACCTGCTGGCCAGGGCCATGGTAGGTTACCTGGCCGCCGCGATCGCTCTGCACCACCGGGATATCCCCTGGCATCAGAACGTGTTCCGCTTTGCCTGCCTGCCCTTGGGTAAACACCGGCTGATGTTGCACCAGCCACAGCTCATCGGGCGTGGATTCGGTGCGACAGTCGGTGAAGTTGTGCATGGCTTGGGATACAGGCTCATAGGGCTGCAACCCCAGTTGACGCAAAATGATCTTATTATGTTGCAAACGAGTCATCGTCAGGTTACAGAAGTGAGAAAGTCATTATACCGAGCGCTCTGGCTCACGACCAGCATTTATCCCTCAGGATCCTGGCACAACCCGAACAGGCTGTGCCAGTGTGAAATTACAGCACCATGCGGACAATCTCAATGTTGCCCAACTCTTCGTATAATGTTTCCACCTGATCGATATGGGTGGCGGTAATGGTGATGGAAACGGAGTGGTAATTGCCTTTGCTGCTCGGTTTAACCTGTGGGTTATAGTCCCCAGGAGCATGGCGCTGCACCACTTCAACCACCTGGTCTACCAGCTCGGGGTGTGCCAGGCCCATTACTTTGTAGGTAAAGGTGCAAGGGAATTCGAGCAGTTCGTTCAGTTTAGTTTTTTGCATGTGAATGCGCTCCGTGGGTAAAGCTTGTCTATAAAGTATAACTCCCGCCGGAGCGGGAGTGATTGTTAAGTAGGATATGGGGCCGAAATCCCCGGTTTCAAGCCTTAGCCGAACCAGTGGTGAAACATCAGCCTGATGTAATCCACCAGACGGCTGAAGATGCCGCCTTCTTTCACTTCGTTCAGCACCACCAACGGGCGTTGATCGATGGTCTTGCCATCCAGCTGGAAATTGATGCTGCCGACAACCTGGTTTTTGGCCAGCGGCGCGTGGATTTCTGGCGTGTTCAGCACATAGCTGGCTTTGAGGTCTTTCATCCTGCCGCGCGGGATGGTCAGGAAAACGTCTTTATCCACGCCCAACTCGACACGATCGGCATCGCCAAACCAGACGGGTTCGGAGGCAAACTCTTTACCGGCCTTCAGCGGTGAAACGGTTTCGAAGAAGCGGAAGCCCCAGGTCAGCAACTTTTTACTTTCGGTTTCACGGCCTTTGAAGGTACGGCCACCCAACACGGCGGAGATCAGCCGCATCTGGCCTTCGGTGGCGGAAGCCACCAGATTGTAGCCTGCTGCGTCAGTATGACCGGTTTTGATGCCGTCAACGTTCAGGCTGGTATCCCACAGCAGACCGTTACGGTTCATCTGGCGGATGTTGTTGAAGGTGAATTCTTTTTCTTTATAGATGGCGTATTCGTCTGGTACGTCACGGATCAATGCCTGGCCGATCAGCGCCATATCGCGCGCAGAGCTGAACTGGCCTTCAGCATCCAGGCCATGCACGGTCTGGAAGTGGGTATTTTGCAGGCCAAGCTGTTTGACGTAGGTGTTCATCAGGTTAACAAACGCATCCTGGCTGCCGGCAACGTAATCGGCCATGGCCACACAGGCGTCGTTGCCTGATTGCAGGTTGATGCCGCGCGTCAGTTTGGATACCGGTACCCGGTCGCCGGGTTTCAGGAACATCAGTGAGGAGCCTTTAAACACCGGGTTACCGGTTGCCCAAGCATCCTGACCAATGGTGACCATATCATCCTGGCCAATCTTGCCGGATTTCAACGCCTGGCCGATGACATAGCTGGTCATCATTTTGGTCAGGCTGGCGGGGTCACGACGGGCGTCGGCGTTAGATTCTGCCAATACTTTACCGGAGTTGTAATCAATCAGGATGTACGCTTGCGCATCAATTTGCGGGACACCTGGGATCATGGTTTTGATATTAACATCGTCTGCATGGGCAACTGACGCTGCGCTTATCGCGATGACGGTGCCGAGTGTTATGCTCTTGATTAAGCGAAAAGAAGTTACATGTTTCATGATCGGAACGACAACATCCGTGAGATTAAGTTAAAAAACGAGCCACACTATAACAGATGGGATCCCGGCAGGCATTAAGCATTCACCCGGCTGATAGTGGTTTAGCTGCAAGAAAATGTTTCAGCTAAAAAACGGGCTATCAGCCGTGTTGGCCTAGCGGGCTTCACGTTTTAGGGTGCAGCAGTGATGAATGATTGTTGTTGCGCTTCACTGGCCAGCCGCTGCTGCAGTTGTGCTGCCTGCTGACGGTTACTGAACGGGCCTAACTGCACGCGGTAGATGCTGCCATTGGCAGAGACTTTACCGGGAACGCCAAACTGTTGACTCAGTTGCTGCTGCCAGCTTTGTGCGCGTTCGGCGTTGCTCAAGGCACCGACCTGAACCACGAAGTTGCCGCCTTCACTGGCCGTGCTTACCACCACTGGCGCGGCAACAGCAGGGGCGCTGATGGCCGGTGGTGGTTCTGAACCTTCTAGTACCCCAGCCGGCAAGGCGCTTGGCGCACCCAGGAACCCGCCTCTACGCACAGGCTCACCGTTGCTGTCATCAACGTTCAGGCTGCTGTTGTCAATCGGGCGTACGGCGGCATCATTGGCGGCAGGGGTTTCCTGCTGTATTGGTGTCCCCATGCTGCTTGAACCGAGATCCGGGCGCTGCGGCAGGGCGTAACTCTGTTTGGCGACTACGGTGCCGATAGTGCCGGGGCCGCTCAGTGAACCATCAGGGGCAACGCTGATAAAGTCCACTTTCACCTTGGTGTTGCTCGTCAGGTTAAGACGATCGGCAACCGCTTTTGACAGATCGATAATCCGGCCTTGCGTATAAGGGCCGCGATCGTTGACGCGCACCACCAACTGGCGGCCATTGGCCAGGTTGGTAACGCGCACATAGCTTGGGATCGGCAGAGTCGGGTGTGCTGCGGTCAGAGCGTTGGGATCGAATCGTTCACCAATGGCGGTGGTATTGCCGTTGGCTTCTTCGCCATACCAGGCCGCCAGGCCGGTTTGTGAGAAGTTTTGTGGATCTTTCACGATGCGATAAGTATCGCCATTAACCTTATAGTCCTGCAACGTACCAGGGTTATAGGGTTCATAGTGAGGTTCCACACCGCCGATTTCGGTCACTGGCCCGCTGTAGGGTTGCTGCTGTGGCGGAGCCTGTGTTTCTTCCTGCGTGGTGGTACAGGCTGAAAGTAATACCGCAACAGCAACTGCACCGACCCAAAGCCATTCCTTACGCATTACTCACCTCTTATAGATTTTTAGACAGCATTTTCCGGTGCGTGTGGATCGACATGACGATGCCGAACCCGGCCATGAGGACAATCAGCGCCGACCCCCCATAGCTGACC
This sequence comes from Serratia sp. HNCC26DJ206, assembly GCF_057180605.1. Lineage (NCBI taxonomy): Bacteria > Pseudomonadati > Pseudomonadota > Gammaproteobacteria > Enterobacterales > Yersiniaceae > Serratia > Serratia sp. HNCC26DJ206. The sequence goes on along the minus strand of NZ_JBXUGP010000015.1, from coordinate 68,823 downwards.
AGAGGCAAAGGTACGCCAACTACCGGTAAAATGCCACTGACCATGCCAATGTTAACAAACACATAAACGAACAGTATCAGCATCAAGCCGCCGACCATGACGCGGCCAAAGGTGGTCTGCGCCCGCGCGGCGATCATCAGCCCGCGGATGATCACCAGCAAATACAGTACCAGCAACACCAGAACGCCGATCAGGCCAAGCTCTTCGGCCAGCACTGCGAAGATGAAGTCGGTATGGCGTTCGGGCAGGAATTCCAGCTGTGACTGCGTGCCGTGCAGCCAGCCTTTACCGGCCAGGCCACCGGAGCCGATGGCGATTTTTGACTGAATAATGTGGTAACCGGCCCCTAAAGGATCACTTTCCGGATCGAGCAACATCATCACGCGATCCCGCTGGTAGTCATGCATCAGGAAGAACCACAGCACCGGAATAAAGGCTGCCACCAGTACGGCGGCAAACGCAATCAGCTTCCAGCTCATGCCAGACAAGAACAGCACAAACAGCCCTGAAGCGGCGATCAGAATCGAGGTGCCGAGATCGGGCTGTGCGGCCACCAGCAGGGTAGGCAGGAAGATCAGCACCAGCGCGATGCCGGTATTTTTCAGCGAAGGCGGGCACACGTCGCGGTTCATAAAGCGGGCCACCATCAGCGGCACGGCGATTTTAGCGATTTCCGACGGTTGGAAACGGACAAAACCCAGATCCAGCCAGCGCTGTGCCCCTTTACTGATCTGCCCGAAGGCATCCACCAGAATCAGCAGGATGACGCAGAAAATATACAGGTAGGGTGCCCAGCTCTCATACACCCGTGGAGGGATCTGCGCCATGACGCCCATGACGATCAGGCCCATCAGGATCTGGCCAATCTTGCGTTCCATCATGCCGACATCCTGGCCGCTGGCGCTCCACATCACAACGGCGCTGTAGACCAGCAATGCCAGAATAAATAACAGGAAAGTGGGGTCGATGTGGATTTTGGTCCAGATGGAGCCCTTTTGTTGGCTTTCAGTCATGTTCTACCTTAATCACCTTCTATACCTGGCGGCAGTGGGGCTGCATCCGGTAATTGCGTATTGTTGTCGCCCAACAGGATGTGGTCGAGGATCTGGCGGGTGATGGTACCTACCGCCGGGCCTGAACCGCCGTTCTCCAGAATGATGGCGACTGAGACCGTCGGGTTGTCGTACGGTGCGAAGGCGGTCATCAATTTATGGTCACGCAGATGCTCTGCGAGTTTGTGGGCGTTATAGGTTTCATAGCCGAATACCTGTGCGGTACCCGACTTAGCCGCGGCTTTATAGGGGGTTCCCTCAAAGTACTTGCGGGCCGTACCGTTTGGCCGGTTGGCGACGCCGTACATACCGTCTTTGGCTATTTCCCAGAAGCCAGAATGAATATCACCAATCTGCTTATGCTCTTCCTGTTGATACGGCACCAGAACCCCGTTGATTCTGGTGCTCTGCTGTAGGTGCGGTATTTTGACATTACCGTCGTTGATCAGCGTATTCAGTGCTTTGGACATCTGGATCGGCGTAGCGGTCCAGTAGCCCTGGCCGATACCCACCGGAATAGTATCCCCTTGATACCACGGTTTCTTGTAACGTTTGAACTTCCAGTCGCGCGTTGGCATCAGGCCGGAGCGCTCTTCAGAAAGATCGATACCGGTGTAGTCACCGTAGCCGAATTTGCTCAGCCAACTCGACAGACGATCAATCCCCATATCATAGGCAACCTGATAGAAGAAAGTATCCGCAGACTCTTCCAAGGCTTTGGTGACGTTGAGGCGGCCATGGCCCCATTTTTTCCAGTCGCGGAAGCGTTTTTCTGAACCGGGCAGTTGCCACCAGCCGGGATCGAACACGACGGTATTGCGGGTGATCACCCCGGCGCTGAGGGCCGATACGGCAATATAGGGTTTCACCGTTGACGCAGGTGGGTAGACCCCTTGCGTGGCGCGGTTGATCAGCGGGCGGTTCGGATCGTTGAGTAATCCTTGATAGTCTTTGTTGGAAATACCGTCAACGAACAGGTTCGGATCGTAACTGGGGTTGGAAACCATCGCCAGAATGCCACCGGTGCGCGGATCGCTGACCACTACCGCTGCACGGCTGCCCACCAGCAGTTGTTCGATGTAACGTTGCAGGTTGAGATCGAGGGTCAGATAAACGTCTTTACCGGCGGAGGGCGGTTGCTCATGCAACTGGCGGATCACGCGGCCACGGTTGTTGACCTCGACCTCTTCATAGCCGGTTTTGCCGTGCAGGGTATCTTCGTAAAAACGTTCGATACCCAACTTGCCAATATCGTGCGTGGCGGCATAGTTGGCCAGCTTGCCATCTTTATCCAGGCGTTCGACGTCGCGATCGTTAATCTTCGACACATAGCCGATCACGTGGGTGAGGGCCGAACCATAGGGATAATAGCGGCGCTGATAGCCTTTCACTTCCACGCCGGGGAAGCGGAACTGGTTGACGGCAAAACGGGCGACCTGAACTTCGGTCAGCGCGGTTTTGACCGGGATCGAAACAAAACGACGTGAGCGTTTGCGCTCTTTCTCAAAGTTGGCGATGTCTTCATCGGTAAGATCAACGATCGGGCGTAACGCCTGTAGCGTGGCGTTGAGATCGTCAACTTTTTCTGGCATCAGCTCTAACTGGTAAATGGTGCGATTCAGCGCCAGCGGCGTGCCGTTACGATCGTAAATAATGCCGCGGCTGGGTGGGATCGGTACCAGCTTGATGCGGTTTTCATTGGAACGGGTGCGGTAATCCTCAAAGCGAACGATTTGCAGATTATACAGATTGGCAATCAGGATGCCTGTCAGCACCAGAATAACCAAAAGCGCCACCAGGGCGCGGCGTACAAACAGGGCAGATTCTGCCGTATAGTCGCGAAAAGGGTTACGATCTATTTTCATCCCGTTACTTTATTTCACTCTGTTACTGTCACCACCGGCTATTCCCGATGGTAAGGATGATTTGTGGTAATACTCCAGGCGCGGTAGAGACTTTCGGCTACCAAAACACGCACTAAAGGATGAGGTAACGTCAACGGCGAGAGCGACCAGCTCTGTTCTGCCGCTGCTTTACACGCCGGAGCCAGCCCTTCCGGGCCACCGATCAGCAGGCTGACGTTGCGGCCATCCTGCTTCCAGCGTTCGAGCTGTTGCGCCAACTGGGGTGTCTCCCACGGTGTTCCTGGGATATCCAAGGTGACAATGCGGTTGCCTTTGCCGACCGCTGCCAGCATCTGCTCGCCTTCTTTTTCCAGAATGCGTTTGATATCCGCATTCTTGCCGCGCTTGCCCGCCGGGATTTCGGTCAGCTCAAACGGCATGTCTTTCGGAAAGCGATGCAGGTAATCCATAAAGCCGGTCTGCACCCAGTCAGGCATTTTGGTGCCGACTGCAATCAATTGCAGTTTCACCGCTTAACTCCAGAGCTTTTCCAGTTCGTACAATTGACGGCTTTCTTCCTGCATCACGTGCACAATCACTTCGCCCAGATCAACCACCACCCAGTCAGAAACTGCCTGGCCTTTCATGCCAAACAGTTCCATACCGATGGCCCGGGCTTCATCTATCACGTGCTCGGCAATCGACATTACGTGACGGGTTGAGGTACCGGTGCAGATAATCATGCAATCGGTGATGCTGGATTTGCCCTGTACATCCAGAGCAATAATATCTTGGCCTTTCATGTCATCAATTTTATCGATGACGAAATCTTGGAGCGCTTTACCTTGCAAAGGTTCCCCCTCGGGTATGTTCTGTTTATCGGACCACGGTGTGGCCTGAATTATGATGGTATCGGTAGGATCCTACTCTGTGACTTCTGGTCATCGCCCGGTCAACCAAGGTTTTCAGCGGATACCTGAAAAAGAGCGGCGCAGTATAGCACTATCTGTATAAACCCTGTAACTCGATATAACGTTGCACGGCGCGCGGTAACAAATCATCACAGCTGATGCCCTGATGGCGGCGCTGGCGTATTTCGGTGGCCGATATTTCCAGCTGCGGGGTATCGGCCAGATAGACATAACCCTGCGGCTGCTGGCTGAGCTGGCGGGCATCGGTAACCTGATGCTGTTCCAGCCAGTGCTGCAACTCTGGCGTATCCATCCGGCTGTTATAGCCGGGGCGCGCCAGTACCAGCAGATGACAGACCTCCATCAGCGCCTGCCAGCGATGCCATTTGTGCAGCGTCAGCAGTGAATCCTGGCCAATGATAAACGCCAGAGGCAGCGCGGTGCCACGTTCTTTACGAATCGTTTCCAACGTCTCAATGGTGTAGGAAGGAGTGGTGCGATGCAGTTCACGATCGTCCACCGTAAACAACGGATTGCCGATGATCGCCAATTCCACCATTTTCAACCGTTGCTGTGGGTTAGCTTCCGGCTGCGGACGGTGAGGGGGCACATGATTTGGCAACAGGGTTACCTGACTCAGGCTAACTTCTTGAGCCAGAGCTTCAACCGGGCGCAGATGGCCGTAGTGAATCGGGTCAAAGGTGCCGCCAAAAAAGGCATGCAGCGTATTGGCATTTTCCGGTTTACTGACCATCTGAGAGACTCGTGATAAGAGGTTTGCCGCAAATCAGCATCGATAGGGATTCCAGCTCCGACCAGACAGACTGACCGTAATCCTGCTTAAGGGTAATTTCAATCTGTGCCAGCAGGTGGACGGCCTGCTGCAACTGCTGGTCCGACAGGCGTTGCAGTGCCTGGGTAATCAGGCTGCGGCGATTCTGCCAGACTTTGAACTGGTCGAACAGCGTGCGCAGCGGGGTGTTTGCCATACGACGCTGTAGGGTAAGCAACATCAGCAGTTCGCGTTGCAGGGTACGCAACAGAATCACCGGTTCGACATCTTCTTGCTGCAATTGTTGCAGGATATGCCAGGCGCGCTTGCTCTTGCCCGCCAGCAGGGCATCCAGCCAGTGAAAGGGGCTGAAATGTGCGGCGTCGTTAACCGCCTGCTCAACGCGCGGCAGAAGCAACTTGCCATCTGGATACAGCAAGGAGAGGCGTTCCAGCGCCTGCGACAGTGCCAGCAGGTTGCCTTCATAGCAATAACACAGCAGTTGATTGGCGGCGTCATCAAGCTCCAACTGCATGGATTTTGCACGCTGTGCCACCCAGCGTGGCAGTTGCGCCTGCTCAGGGGTTTGGCAACTGATCAGCGCGCCGTTCGAGCTGAGCGCTTTAAACCAGGCGCTGTTTTCCTGCGCTTTGGTCAGGCGAGGGCCACGCAGCACCAGCAGAATATCGTCATGCAGCAAACCCGCCAGCTTGACCAATTGCTCGCCAATCGGCGCGGTTGGGCCATTTTCTGGGAAAATCAGCAGTAGGGTTTGTCGGCTGGCAAACAGGCTCATTGCCTGGCAGATGCTGAAAATGGCATCCCAGTCGGTATGAACATCGAGGGAAATACTGTAATGCTCGGTGAACTGCTGTTGCTGCGCCGCTTGGCGGATCAAATCCTGGCTTTCTTGCAGCAGCAGCGGATCGTTACCGCTCAATAAATAACAAGCGCGCAACCCCTCACGGAGCTGCGCGGCAAGTTGTTCAGGATAGAGACGAATCATTGTGCTGATTGACTTGCCGCTTTTTCATCGGCGGCCGCTGCTTTCTGTTGAATCCCTATTTCCGCGGCATGCACTGTCATCAATTTACGCACAAGCTGCTGCGCGGCCTGTTGGCGCATTTCCCGCAGAATGATCTCCTGCTCGGCGTCTTTGGCCAGTGCCGTCAATGGGTTATCAAAGAACGAACGAAACACGGTGACGTTCAACGGATAGATATCACGACCCGGGATCAAGACCTGGGCCTGCACGGTCATCACCATTTGGTTTTCTGCCGTTTTACCATCCTGGAAGATCGAAACGGTATCCTGGCTCTGGGTCGACGTGACGATGCGCAGAGACGGCACATCTTTGCGAGTGGTATCACTCACAATGGTGACGCCGTTGATACGCAACTGAGAACGCACAGCACGCGTCAGTGGGCCAAAGGGATCGTAGCTGTCCAGCATCAGCTGGTGCATTTCCGTGGGGACCTGCGTGGTGCCACGCAGGTGAAAACCGCAGCCGGCGGTGACAAGCACCGCCAACCCCAGCAACAGCGTCAGAATACGATGTCGCACAATGCCTCCTTGTGTTAACCCACAACCAGGTTAAGCAATTTGCCTGGAACGTAGATCACTTTACGTATCGTGACCCCTTCCAGATATTTGGCCACCAGATGTTCTTCAGCGGCGCGCTCACGCACTTGCTCTTCGGTTGCATCGGCAGCCACGGTGATTTTAGCGCGGACTTTACCGTTGACCTGTACCACCACCAGCTTGGAGTCTTCCACCATGGCAGCCTCATCGGCCACTGGCCAGGCGGCGGTATCTACATCACCTTCGCCGTTCAGTGCCTGCCACAGGGTGAAGCAAACGTGCGGAGTGAACGGATACAGCATCCGGACCACCGCCAATAAGGCTTCTTGCAGCAGCGCACGATCCTGTTCGGTTTCCTGTGGCGCGCGGCCCAGTTTGTTCATCAGTTCCATCACGGCGGCAATCGCGGTGTTGAAGGTCTGACGGCGGCCGATATCGTCGGTTACTTTGGCGATGGTTTTGTGTACGTCGCGGCGCAATGATTTCTGATCTTCATTCAGCGCAGCTACGTCCAGCGGCTGAACGGCACCTTTTTCAACGTGATCGTAAGCCAGTTTCCAGACGCGTTTCAGGAAGCGGTTCGCTCCTTCAACCCCGGATTCCTGCCATTCCAACGTCATTTCTGCTGGTGAGGCAAACATCATGAACAGGCGAACGGTATCCGCACCGTATTTTTCCACCATCAACTGCGGATCGATGCCGTTGTTCTTCGACTTCGACATTTTGCTCATGCCCGCGTAGACCAACTCGTGGCCATCAGGATCGGTGGCCTTGACGATACGGCCTTTCTCGTCGCGCTCAACGATGGCATCCGCTGGAGAAACCCAGATGCGTTCGCCGTTGCTGCCGCTGTAATAGAACGCATCGGCCAGTACCATGCCTTGGCACAGCAGGCGTTTGGCGGGTTCATCCGAATCCACCAAGCCAGCGTCACGCATCAGTTTGTGGAAGAAGCGGAAGTACATCAGGTGCATGATCGCGTGTTCGATACCACCGATATACTGATCGACCGGCAGCCAGTAGTTGGCGGCCGCCGGATCCAGCATTCCTTCGTCATACTGCGGGCAGGTGTAACGTGCGTAGTACCAGGACGACTCCATAAAGGTATCGAAGGTGTCGGTTTCGCGCAGCGCTGGCTGGCCGTTAACGGTGGTTTTCGCCCACTCAGGATCGGCTTTGATCGGGCTGGTGATGCCATCCATGACCACATCTTCCGGCAGGATCACCGGCAGTTGATCTTCTGGCGTTGGCATCACGGTTCCGTCTTCCAAAGTCACCATCGGGATCGGTGCGCCCCAGTAACGCTGGCGGGAAACCCCCCAGTCGCGCAGGCGATAGTTGACTTTGCGCTGGCCAACGCCGAGGGCAACCAGTTTATCCGCGATGGCATTGAAGCCTGCTTCGTGCTCCAGGCCGTCGAATTCACCAGAGTTAAACAGCACGCCTTTCTCGGTCATGGCTTCGACATGAATATCTGGCTGGCTGCCATCCAGATTCAAGATTACTGGTTTGATCAGCAGGTCATACTTGGTGGCGAATTCCCAGTCACGCTGATCGTGGGCAGGCACTGCCATGACGGCACCGGTGCCATATTCCATCAGGACGAAGTTAGCCACCCAGATCGGCAGCTTTTCACCGCTCAGTGGGTGAGTGGCAAACAGGCCGGTGGCCATGCCTTTCTTCTCCATGGTGGCCATTTCAGCTTCGGCCACCTTGGTATTACGGCATTCGTCGATAAACTCAACCAGAGCCGGGTTATTCTCTGCACCCAGCTGTGCCAGCGGGTGACCGGCCGCCACGGCCACATAGGTGGCACCCATAAAGGTATCTGGGCGAGTGGTGTAAACGGTGACTTGCTCGCTGCTGTTGGCTACGCTGAAGGTGATCTCTACGCCTTCGGAACGGCCAATCCAGTTGCGCTGCATGGTTTTCACCTGCTCTGGCCAGCTTTCAAGCGTGTCCAGATCGTTTAGCAACTGATCGGCGTAAGCGGTGATTTTGATGAACCACTGTGGGATCTCTTTGCGCTCAACTTTGGTATCGCAGCGCCAGCAGCAGCCGTCGATCACCTGTTCGTTGGCCAGCACGGTCAGATCGTGCGGGCACCAGTTAACCGCAGAGGTCTTCTTGTAAACCAGGCCTTTTTCGTAAAGCTTGGTGAAGAACCATTGTTCCCAGCGGTAGTAGTCTGGTTTACAGGTGGCGATCTCGCGATCCCAGTCATAACCGAAGCCCAGCAGTTTCAGCTGGTTCTTCATATATTCGATGTTGTCGTAGGTCCATGGAGCCGGTGCGGTGTTGTTTTTCACCGCCGCGCCTTCTGCCGGCAAGCCGAACGCATCCCAACCGATCGGTTGCAGGACGTTTTTGCCCAACATACGTTGGTAGCGGGAGATCACGTCGCCTATGGTGTAGTTGCGCACATGGCCCATATGTAGGCGACCCGAAGGGTATGGCAACATGGAAAGGCAATAATACTTTTCCTTGCTCGTATCTTCGGTAACCTTGAAAGTTTGCTTCTCTTGCCAGTGAAGCTGTACGTTCGATTCTATCTCTTCGGGGCGGTATTGCTCTTGCATGGCGGCCGGTGGTCCTGTAGGTGTGTAACAGCTACATCCGTAGCATTCTGTTGAGTACTGAGATCCGCATAGCATAGCTGATAAGACCTCCCGGCAACAACACCAAGCGCCCCGCACGGCGTATTTAAAAAAAACATCGCTACGATGTGATCTACAACCGGTCAATCTGTCACCTTATCAGGTTTCATCAGTGTTTTAAGGCTAAAATAAAGGAAGAAAGCCCTGTCACAGTGGTTCATCGAGGAGAGACTATGAACAAGGTTGCTCAGTATTACCGCGAATTAGTGGCATCTCTGACGGAACGTTTGCAGAACGGGGAGCGTGATATCGACGAATTGGTTGCCAGCGCCGAGAAACGTCTGAACGAGGTAGGTGAATTGACGCGTACGGAGGTGGAACAGGTTACTCAAGCCGTGCGCCGAGATTTAGAAGAGTTTGCCCGCAGCTATAAAGAGAGCCAGGATGATCTCACCGACAGCGTATTTATGCGGGTGATTAAAGAAAGCCTCTGGCAGGAACTGGCGGATATCACCGACAAAACCCAGTTGGAATGGCGTGAGGTTTTCAAGGATGTCAGCCATCACGGCGTGTATCACAGTGGTGAAGTGGTGGGGCTGGGGAATCTGGTGTGTGAGCAATGTCACCACCATCTGGCATTTTACACGCCGGAAGTGCTGCCTCTGTGTCCGAAGTGTGGGCACGATCAGTTCCAACGTCGGCCGTTTGAGCCTTGAGGGATATTAAGTAGAGAGCGCCCCATAGCGGGGCGCATCTGAAGCCTTAATGAAGAATTTTGGCCAGGAAGTCTTTGGCGCGATCGGACTGTGGATTGTTAAAGAAATCATCTTTGTTACGATCTTCAACGATTTTCCCTTCATCCATAAAGATCACCCGGTGAGCCACCTTACGGGCAAAGCCCATTTCGTGCGTCACCACCATCATGGTCATCCCTTCTTGCGCCAGCTTCACCATCACGTCCAGCACTTCGTTGATCATTTCCGGGTCGAGCGCGGAAGTGGGCTCATCGAACAGCATGGCGATCGGATCCATACAGAGCGCACGGGCAATTGCCACGCGCTGCTGCTGGCCGCCGGATAACTGCCCAGGGAACTTGTTGGCATGTGCGGAAAGGCCCACGCGCTCAAGCAGTTTCAGCGCTTTCTCGCGTGAGGCATCTTTATCGCGCTTAAGCACTTTGATCTGTGCCAGCGTCAGGTTTTCAATGATCGACAGGTGCGGGAACAGCTCAAAGTGCTGGAACACCATGCCGACTTTGGAACGCAGCTGTGCCAGATTGGTACTTTTGTTGTTGACCGGCGTGCCGTTAACCAGGATATCGCCTTTCTGAATCGGCTCCAGTCCGTTAACCGTTTTAATCAGGGTAGACTTGCCTGAGCCTGAAGGACCGCAGACCACCACCACTTCGCCTTTTTTGACTTCAGTGGTGCAATCGGTCAGAACCTGAAAGTGACCGTACCACTTAGAAACATTTTTCAGGGAAATCATCAAACAGTCCTTTTCTTCAAATAACTTACCAGCGCCGATGCGGCAATACTGATAACAAAATAGACAAGACCCGCAAACAGGATCATTTCAACCTGCGTGCCGTCGCGCTCGCCAATGGTTGAGGCGGTACGGAAGAAGTCAGCCAGGCTCAGTACGTAAACCAGCGAGGTATCCTGGAACAGCACGATCCCCTGGGTCAACAGCAGTGGCACCATGGCGCGGAACGCCTGCGGCAGGATCACCAACCGCATCGACTGCCAGTTCGTCATCCCCAACGCCAAGGCCGCTGAAGACTGGCCGCGTGACACGCTCTCAATACCGGCGCGGATAATTTCCGAGTAATAAGCAGCTTCAAACAGGGAAAAGGCTACCATAGCTGAGATCAGGCGAATATCGGTTTTCGGTGACAGGCCTAGAACCTGTTGTAATAAGCTTGGCACCACCAGATAGAACCACAGCAGCACCATCACCAGCGGAACGGAGCGGAACAGGTTGACATACAGTGCCGCAAACCAGCTGATCGGCTTGATCGGCGACAGACGCATCACCGCCAGAACGGTGCCCCAGAGGATACCGAAGACGATGGCGATCACGGTGATTTTCAGCGTGACCATTAACCCTTGCAGCAGATACGGGAAGCTCGGGACAATTGATCCCCAATCAAATTCGTACATTATTTACTCCCCATATTGCCGGGTAACTGCACTTTTTTCTCGACGATACGCATAAACAACATAATGACGGCGTTGATACCGATATACGCGAGAGTGATGGCAGTAAAGGATTCATAGGCATGCGCGGAGTAATCGAGCAGTTTACCGGCCTGGGCAGCCATATCCACCAATCCGATGGTGGACGCAATCGCGGAGTTTTTCACCAGGTTGAGCATTTCCGAGGTCATCGGCGGCACAATCACCCGATAGGCATTCGGCAACAGCACGTAACGATAGGTTTGTGGCAGCGTCAGGCCCATTGCCAGCCCAGCAGCACGCTGGCCGCGCGGCAAGGATTGGATCCCGGCGCGTACCTGTTCGCAGACGCGGGCAGCGGTAAACAATCCAAGGCACAGCATGGAAGAGACGAAGAACTGAATGTTAGGATCCAGCTCGGTTTTAAACCACATGCCGAGGTCGGCTGGCAGCAATTCCGGCATCACCAGATACCAGGTGAAAAACTGTACGATCAGCGGCACGTTACGGAACAGCTCGACGTAGCAGGTTCCCAGCGTTGAGAGAAAACGGTTTGGCACGGTTCGCAAGATACCGAACAGTGAACCGACAAAGAAAGCGATAACCCATGCACAGACGGAGAGGGCGACCGTGACCTGAAAGCCGGACCAAATCCAGCCAAGGTAAGTGGTATTCCCAAACGGGGCCTGCTGCAGGAAGATACCCCAGTTCCAATCTATTGACATAACAAACTCCGTTAAGCAGGTGCAGAGCACCTTAAAGCTTGATGACTATTCAGTAGGGCCCCTGAGTGAAGGGAGACTGCGGGAGGGGAACGGCCTCCCGCAGTCCTGTCTGCCCATTGTCAGCCATCAACAAAGCCGGTTGCTCCGGCCTTATCTTTTATTAGTTCAGTGCTTTGTCGTTAGGCTCTTTGAACAGTTGCTTCATGTCGTCAGACAGTTCGAAGTTCATGTTGAGATTTTTTGGTGGGATCGGTTGTTTGAACCAGACATCAAAGCGTTTGGCAGATTCACCCGAGGTCTGTGCCTGAGCGATGGTATCGTCAACCAGCTTTTTGAATTCTGCATCGTCTTTACGCATCATGCAGCCATAGGCTTCTTTGGATTGCGGCGTGCCAACGATTTCCCACTGATCGGGTTTTTTGGCCTTCGCACGTTCACCTGCCAGCAGAGCATCATCCATCATAAAGGCCACTGCGCGGCTGCTTTCCAGAGTACGGAAAGAGTCACCATGGTCTTTGGCGCTGATGATGCGCATTTTCATCTGGTCTTTGTCGTTCAGTTTGTTGAGCAGCACTTCAGAAGTGGTGCCCGAGGTCACGACGACCGGTTTACCTGCCAGATCTTTGAACTCTTTGATATCGGAACCTTTCTTCACCAGCAGGCGGGTGCCTACGACGAAGATGGTATTGGAGAACGCGGCCTGCTGCTGACGCTCAAGATTGTTGGTGGTGGAACCACATTCAAAGTCGAAGGTGCCATTTTGCAACAGTGGAATACGGTTTTGCGAGGTGATCGGCAGCATTTTCACTTGCAGATTCGGCGCATCCAATTTTTTCTTAACGGCGTCAACAATCAGGTTGGAGTAATCCTGAGAATAGCCCACAACTTTCTGCTGGTTATCGTAGTAGGAGAACGGAACTGAGGATTCACGGTGACCAACAACAATCACACCGTTGTCTTTGATTTTCTTCAGCGTACCGGTCAGTTCTTCCGCATGGGCTACGCTACAAGACATACCGATAAGCAGTAGCGATAACGCCAACTTGCGCATTTGCATGGTCCAACTCCTCTGATGTTGTGATTGCCCGAGCTTAGCGAGCATCGGGTGAAAACGGCTATTACCGACTTGTGTTATAGAGACTCTTAGACGGATTACCGATAGAAAATAGCCGATTGTGAACAGTATGAAACTAAGTTGTTTCATTTTTTGCGACATCACGCGCACCAAATGGATGCAATAAACCGCCAGTGCACTGTGAAGGTGCATATTATGCTCTGGCGTTGTGCATCAAGTGCCGCACGATATCAGTAAAAATCGATCAGAACCTGTTACCTAGGAATTAAAGCAAGGTGCGTGCCAGAAAAGGAGGGAGAAATGAAGCAGGGCGCATTAGCGCCCTGAAAAGTCATTACTTACGACGTAACCCAGCGATCAGTGCAATGCCACCCAGCAGCACGGTGATGATCCAAACCGGTGCGGAACCGAAGCGGGCATACGGTGTGACGCCGGTGGTCGGGGTGACTTCCACCGCCAGCACTTTGCGGGTGAACTGCGGGATCGACGCCTGCACTTCGCCCTGCGGGCCAACCACTGCGGTAATCCCATTATTGGTGCTGCGCAGCAAAGGACGGCCCAATTCCAGCGCACGCATGCGCGCCATCTGGAAATGCTGCCACGGGCCGATGGAGTGGCCGAACCAGGCATCGTTGGAGACGGTCAGTAGGAAGTTGGTATCTGGCCGGAAGTTGTCACGTACCTGCTGGCCAAGCACGATTTCATAGCAGATGGCCGCCGTCAGGTTGAAGCCGCGCACGCTCAACTGTGGCTGCACGTAATCGCCACGGCTGAAAGAGGACATCGGCAAATCGAACAAAGGTGCCAGCGGGCGCAGCAGCGTTTCTAATGGTACGAATTCGCCGAACGGCACTAGGTGATGCTTGTTGTAGCGATTGGCCGCCGGGTAGTTGTACGGGGTTTCTTCACCCAGAACGATCACGCTGTTGAAGAACTGCGTACCTTGCGGGGTAGCGCGTGCATCAACAATCCCGGTAATCAGGCTGCTGTTTTTGGCGCGCATCAGGTCATCCATCATGGTGAGAAAACCGTTCTGGTTGCTCTCCACGTCTGGAATGGCCGATTCCGGCCAGATGATGATTGGCGCTTTGCCCATAAATGGACGGCTTTCATCGAGATAGGTCTGCAGCGTACTGACCAACACCTTGGGATCCCACTTCATCGATTGTGCGATGTTGCCCTGCACCATAGCGATGTTTACCGCTTTTTCCGGCAGTGGAGTGAACCAGTGCAGCTGGCGCAGCGGCCAAGGCAGCAACAGCATGGCGATGGCAATCACCGCCGGAGCGATACGGCGTTGAGCCACGGCAAACACCAGCAGGCCGCTGAGAGACATCAGGATCAGGGTGATGGCATCCACGCCCAGCAGTGGCGCAATCCCTTTCAGCGGGCCATCGATCTGGCTGTAACCAAATTGCAGCCAAGGGAAGCCGGTGAGCACCCAGCCGCGCAGGAACTCCGTCAGTTGCCACAGGGCCGGTGCGGCAATCGCCAGCCGCCACCAGGTGGTGCGTGGCCAGATGCGCGTCAGCAACCCGGCAAACAGCCCGGTATACAGCGAAAGATAGGCCGCCAGCAGCGCAACCAGGAAAATATTGATGGCAAACGGCATACCGCCGAAATCGGCAATGCTGACGTAAACCCAGTTCACCCCGCTGCCGAACAGCCCTAATCCCCAGCAGAAGCCGAGCAGGGCGGATTGGCGGGTGGTGCGGTTGAGAGTTACGGCCAGCAGGCCAAACAGCGAGACAATGGCTGCGGGCCAAAAATCGTAAGGGGAAAATGCCAGCGTACCGCAGGCACCTGACAATAGCGCCAGCAGGGCGCGAACCCGCTGGCGTTCAAGTAAATAGGCTTTAGCCATGTGTGATTTATTCTTCCAGTTTCGGTTGCGGAGAATCGTCCGGAATTTTGACATGCACTTGGATGATGCGTCGACTGTCGGCCATCGCCACTTTAAACAGGTAACCTTCAATTTCAATGGTTTCCCCGCGTGCAGGCAGGTGGCCGAACGCTTGCATCACCAAGCCGCCGATGGTGTCGACTTCGTCATCGCTGAAGTGGGTGCCGAAAACCTCGTTGAAGTCTTCGATCGGTGCCAGCGCACGCACGGTGAACATGTGGCGGCTGAGCTGACGCACATCCAGATCGTCTTCATCGTCATATTCGTCTTCAATTTCGCCGACAATCAGCTCCAGAATGTCTTCAATGGTCACCAGGCCGGATACGCCGCCGAATTCATCAATGACGATCGCCATGTGATAACGCTGGGAGCGGAACTCCTTCAGCATCCGGTCAACCCGCTTACTTTCAGGCACCACCACGGCGGGGCGCAGCACCTTGTCGATGCTGAATGGTTCGGAATCGGCGCGCATAAACGGCAGCAGATCCTTGGCCATCAGAATACCTTCGATGTGATCTTTATCTTCACTGATCACCGGGAAGCGCGAGTGGGCAGATTCGATGATCACATCCAGGCACTCTTCTAGCCGCTGGTTGCGCTTGAGCGTCACCATCTGGGAGCGCGGGATCATGATATCGCGCACACGCTGCTCGGCGATATCCATCACGCCTTCCAGCATGTCGCGGGTATCGGGATCGATCAGATCGTTTTGTTCGGAATCACGGATCAGCTCAACCAGATCGCCACGATTCTTAGGTTCACCGTGGAAGAGCTGGTTAAGGATAAGAGTAAAAAACCCCTTTTTGGGACTGGGGCTGTCATTGCTTTGTGAATGGTCGTCGCTCATGGCGTTTAGTGAATATCACTCATGTCAGAGTTAAGGTAGTCAGCTTCAGCGCCAGATCGGGGCTGATGCTGACGTCAGTTGGGGTCTTTTTCCGCCAGATAAGGGTCTGGATAGCCCATATCTTGCATGATCTCGGTTTCCAAAGACTCCATTTCTTCGGCTTCATCGTCATCAATATGGTCATACCCTAGCAGATGAAGGCTACCGTGAACAACCATATGCGCCCAGTGCGCTTCAAGCTGCTTCTGTTGCTCAACCGCTTCCTGTTCAACCACCTGGCGACAAATGATCAGATCGCCCAGCAGCGGTAGCTCGATCCCCGGCGGCGCTTCGAACGGGAACGACAGCACGTTGGTAGGCTTATCTTTACCGCGATAAGTCAGGTTCAACTCATTACTTTCTGCTTCATCCACGATGCGAATGGTGACTTCGGCCTCTTCCTGAAACTGCGGTAGCACGCCCTCTAGCCAACGCTGGAAGGTGGCTTCATCCGGCAACCCTTGGCTGCTGGCGCAGGCGATTTGTAAATCCAGGATCACCAGGCTCATGGGGCCTCCTGCTCAGAGGCGATGTATGCCTCACGTTTACGCTGTTCGGCGACAGCGTCTTTGCGTTTCTGCTCAGCGGCCTCCCAAGCTTCATAGGCGATCACCACACGGGCGACCACCGGGTGGCGCACTACGTCTTCACTGTGGAAAAAGTTGAAGCTGATCTCTTCCACTTCAGACAGCACTTCCACCGCATGGCGCAGGCCGGATTTCTGGTTGCGCGGCAGATCGATCTGGGTGACATCACCGGTGATCACCGCCTTGGAGTTGAAACCGATGCGCGTCAGGAACATCTTCATCTGCTCGATGGTGGTGTTCTGGCTTTCATCCAGAATAATAAAGGCATCATTCAGGGTGCGGCCGCGCATATAGGCCAGTGGGGCCACTTCAATCACGTTACGTTCGATCAGTTTTTCCACCCGCTCGAAGCCCAGCATTTCGAATAGTGCGTCATACAGCGGGCGCAGATACGGGTCCACTTTCTGGCTCAGATCCCCTGGCAAAAAGCCAAGTTTTTCACCGGCTTCAACCGCCGGGCGGGTCAGCATGATACGGCGGATTTCCTGACGCTCCAGCGCATCAACCGCTGCGGCGACCGCCAGATAGGTTTTACCGGTACCCGCTGGGCCAATGCCGAAGGTGATATCGTGAGCGAAAATATTAGCGACATACTGCGCCTGATTCGGCGTGCGGGGTTTAACCATGCCGCGCTTGGTTTTGATGGTGACCGCTTTGCCGTAATCTGGCACGCTGTCGGCAACCTGCTCCAGCACCCGGCTCTCTTTGATCGCTAGGTGGATCTGTTCCGGGTCGATATCCGGGATCACTCCGCGGATCGGGGCGGTATCCACATACAGATGGCGCAGGATATCGGCGGCAGCAACCACGCACAGGTTTTTACCGACCAGCTTGAAGCGGTTGTCGCGGCGATTGATTTCGATCCCCAACCGGCGTTCGAGTTGTTTGATGTTGTCATCAAACGGGCCGCACAGGCTCAGCAGGCGCTGGTTGTCTGCGGGCTCTAACAGGATTTCTTGTGTTGCGACGTTCAAACTATTCCTCAAGGCTCACACAGGGCCTGGTTGATGTCACGTAACGCGTTTTCAACGCGCGCGTTCAGGGCAAACCCCGAACGCTGTTTCTTGAATTATTCATGGTGTACCGCATGGGCGCAAGTCTACCCGGATCTATCTGTGCGCCAAGAGGAGAATTCAAGAGGGGAAAGTGATGGGGCCAATGAATTTGGCCCTTTAAATCGGCAGGAATCAGTTCTTTTTCACAAACTCGGATTTCAGCTTCATCGGGCCAAAGCCATCGATTTTGCAGTCGATATTATGATCGCCTTCCACCAGACGGATGTTTTTCACTTTGGTGCCGATCTTCAGCATGGAGGAACTGCCTTTGACTTTCAGATCCTTGATTACGGTCACCGCATCGCCATCGGCCAGCAGATTGCCGTTGGCATCTTTGACGATCAGCGTATCCGCGTCTTCTGCCGCGGCGCTATCGCTCCACTCATGGGCGCATTCAGGGCAGATGAACATCTCGTTGTCCTGATAGGTGTATTCGGAATTGCACTTCGGGCAGTGTGGGAGTTGCATTATTGTATTGCCTCATCATCAAAATAAAAAAATCGCCGGGCAAAGACAGCCCGGCAGAGAAAAAGGGTTGCCGAGCAGAACAAGCTACCCGGTATTAACGCGCTATCAAGGCTGGTAGGTGCCGACACCCAGTTCATTTTCCTTACGGGTGCGTGCGATCACCGCCTGCGGGGATTCATGCACGCGCAGATCCATCTGCTGCTCGGTGCGCACCACGGTGCCGCGCAGTGAATTGGCGAGCACTTCGGTAATTTCGACATCGACAAACTGGCCGACCATCTCCGGCGAGCCTTCGAAGTTGACCATGCGATTGCACTCGGTACGGCCAGCCAGATGCATCACGCTCTTACGCGATGTGCCTTCCACCAGAATACGTTGTACGGTGCCCACCATACGGCGGCTGAATGCTAATACCTGCTGATGAATACGATCTTGCAGGATATACAGCCGCTGTTTTTTCTCTTCTTCGCTGATATCGTCAGGCAGATCGGCGGCCGGTGTGCCAGGGCGCGGCGAATAGATAAAGCTGAAGCTGTTATCGAACTTCACTTCGGCGATCAGGTTCATAGTCTGCTCAAAATCGGCCTGGGTTTCGCCAGGGAAGCCGATGATAAAGTCGGAGCTGATCTGAATATTGGGCCGCACTTTACGCAACTTGCGGATAATGGCTTTGTATTCCAGTGCAGTATGCGAGCGTTTCATCATGGTCAGAATACGATCTGAACCGCTCTGCACCGGCAGATGCAGGAAGCTCACCAGTTCCGGCGTGTCTTCATACACCGCAATAATATCATCGGTGAATTCGATCGGATGGCTGGTGGTGAAACGGATGCGGTCAATACCGTCGATCGTGGCAACCAGGCGCAGCAGTTCGGCAAAGGAGCAGATCCCGCCATCGTAGGTTGCGCCACGATAGGCGTTAACGTTCTGGCCGAGCAGGTTCACTTCGCGCACGCCCTGAGCGGCCAATTGGGCGATCTCAAACAGCACGTCATCGCTCGGTCGGCTGACTTCTTCACCACGGGTGTAAGGCACCACGCAGAAGGTGCAGTATTTGTTGCAGCCTTCCATGATTGAGACAAAAGCGGTCGGCCCTTCGGCACGGGGTTCCGGCAAGCGGTCAAATTTCTCGATTTCCGGGAAGCTGATATCCACGATCGGGCTGTGCGTCCCTTTGACGTGGTTGATCATCTCCGGCAGGCGGTGCAGCGTCTGCGGACCAAAAATGATGTCGACACAGGGCGCACGTTTACGGATATGTTCGCCTTCCTGCGAGGCGACACAACCCCCAACGCCGATAATCAGCTCTGGATTCTTCTCTTTCAGCAGCTTCCAGCGGCCCAGCATACCGAAAACTTTTTCCTGTGCTTTCTCACGGATCGAGCAGGTATTCAGCAGCAACACGTCCGCTTCTTCAACGTTATCAGTCCATTCGTAACCGTGCGTGCTTCCCAGTAGATCGGCCATCTTGGATGAGTCGTACTCATTCATCTGGCAACCCCAGGTTTTGATATGCAGTTTTTTCATCATTGATTTGCTATTACTCAGTGCGAAGAGAAAATTGCGTTAAGCGCCATGCAGGAGAGGTATTGTAAACATTTGCTGCGGTTGTGACCAGCAGAGCGACCTGAAGCCAAATTAAAAATCCGTTACACTGGCGGGAAATGCCGTAACCGGTCGGGCGGCGCTCAATTAATCGAAAAGTATGGCCAAAATGAAGACTTCGCAAAAACGGGTTGATGTGGTGGTGGTCGGCGGCGGTATGGTCGGTGCGGCGGCGGCCTTGGGGTTGGCGCAGGCCGGATTATCTGTTGCATTGCTGGAGCATCAGGCTCCAGAAGAGTTCGATGCGCAAAGCCCACCGGATCTGCGGATTTCCGCTATCGGCTGCACTTCTGTGGGCTTATTGAAACAGTTGGGTGCCTGGCAAGCGGTGGAAAAGATGCGTTTAGCACCCTATCGCCGGTTGGAAACCTGGGAATGGGAATCCTCACGGGTGGCGTTTGATGCGGCCTCTCTGGGGTTGCCAGAGTTGGGTTTTATGGTCGAGAACCGCATTTTGCAGCTGGCGCTGTGGCAGCAATTGGAACAGTGCGAGAATCTGACGCTCCACTGCCCGGCCAGGCTGCAATCGATGCAACATGCCCAAGACCATTGGCAAGTGACGTTAAGCTCGTCTGAGACCTTACAGACGCGTTTGGTGATAGGGGCGGATGGGGCGCACTCGCAGGTGCGCAAACTGGCGGCGATTGGCACCAGCGGTTGGCAATACCGCCAGTCCTGTATGTTGATCACCGTGGAAACCGGCGCGCCGCAACAGGATGTGACCTGGCAGCAGTTTTTCCCTTCTGGGCCGCGTGCTTTCTTACCTTTATACGATCAATGGGCTTCATTAGTGTGGTACGACAGCCCACAGCGCATCCGTCAGCTACAGGCTTTGCCACTGGAGCAGCTTGAGCGTGAAATCGCTGCGGCTTTCCCGGCGCGGTTAGGGGCGGTGAAAGTGCATGCGGCCGGATCTTTCCCTCTGGTGCGCAGTCATGCGCAGCGCTACATACAACCAGGGCTGGTATTGCTGGGTGATGCCGCCCATACCATCAACCCATTGGCCGGGCAGGGGGTTAATCTGGGATACCGTGATGTGGATGCGTTGCTTGATGTAATAAGCGACGCGTGTGAATTGGGGGAAGATTGGGCCAGCGAAGCGGTATTGATGCGCTATCAGCGCCGTCGGCGTACCGATAATTTGCTAATGCAAAGCGGTATGGATCTGTTTTATACCGCTTTCAGCAACAACCTGGCCCCGCTGGGCGTGGCGCGTAATCTGGCGCTGATGGTGGCGCAGCGGGCGGGCAAGCTGAAGGAACATGCGCTGAAGTATGCGTTAGGGTTGTGATCTTCTGTCGGTAAGGCTCAGCACGGCTGGGCCAGCCGATTGTTCAGGCACAGAAAAGCAAAAAGCCCGCCGAGGCGGGCCTTTCTGAATTTGGCTGGGGTGCCAGGATTCGAACCTGGGTATGCTGGTATCAGAAACCAGAGCCTTACCGCTTGGCGACACCCCAAATGGTGCATACAGTATGGTGGCTACGACGGGATTTGAACCTGTGACCCCATCATTATGAGTGATGTGCTCTAACCAGCTGAGCTACGTAGCCGTTCACTGCTTATGCTATTGGTCAACAGTATTGAATGGCTGGGGTACCTGGATTCGAACCAGGGAATGCCGGTATCAAAAACCGGTGCCTTACCGCTTGGCGATACCCCAATAACACAATCAACTTTTTATACAGCGCTCCATCCTAAATAAAGATGGCTGGGGTACCTGGATTCGAACCAGGGAATGCCGGTATCAAAAACCGGTGCCTTACCGCTTGGCGATACCCCACCTGCTGTTACACAACGTGATGAAAGAAAATGGTGCGGGAGGCGAGACTTGAACTCGCACACCTTGCGGCGCTAGAACCTAAATCTAGTGCGTCTACCAATTTCGCCACTCCCGCAAAAAGATGGTGGCTACGACGGGATTCGAACCTGTGACCCCATCATTATGAGTGATGTGCTCTAACCAACTGAGCTACGTAGCCATCTTTTTTCGCGCAACCTTCATCGGCGTTGCGGGGCGCATTATGCGTATATGGTCGTTTTGCGTCAACAAGTTTTTTCCCGAAAAAGCACCTGAACGTCTCGTTTGTCTGGGTTGTGAACAGGTTGGCGACAAAACCAGCAATTAAGGTAATTAATGCGTGAAAACAGCAACAAAAAGGCGGGCCTGAGGCCCGCCGAGGGTAAAAAAGAGGAAGATCTACTTATAGGCCGACTGGTGAACGCCAACGGCACGGCCGGACGGATCGTCCATCTTTTTGAAAGATTCATCCCATTCAATGGCTTTTGCTGACGAACAAGCCACCGACGGGCCGCCAGGAACACATTCAGCCGCGCTTGGCAGTGGGAACAGCTCTTCGAAAATCTCGCGATACAGGTAGCCTTCTTTCGAGCTTGGCGTGTTGTACGGGAAACGGAAACGTGCGGTTTCAAGCTGTTGGTCGCTGATCTGCTGGGCAGCCACTTCTTTCAGCGTATCGATCCAACTGTAACCTACGCCATCGGAGAACTGCTCTTTCTGGCGCCAGGCGACGCTGGCTGGCAGGTAGGATTCAAAACACTGGCGGATTATGTGTTTTTCCATTTTGCCGTTGCCGCACATTTTGTCTTTCGGGTTGATGCGCATCGCCACATCGAGGAAGTTTTTATCCAGGAACGGAACGCGGGCTTCTACGCCCCAGGCCGACATGGCTTTGTTGGCACGGGCACAGTCATACATATGCAGTGCCAGCAGCTTACGCACGGTTTCCTCGTGGAATTCTTTGGCATTCGGCGCTTTATGGAAGTACAGATAGCCACCGAACACTTCATCAGCGCCTTCGCCAGACAGGACCATTTTGATCCCCATCGCCTTGATTTTACGCGACATCAGGTACATCGGCGTTGAGGCACGGATAGTGGTCACATCGTAGGTTTCGATGTGGTAAATCACGTCACGGATCGCATCCAGCCCTTCCTGCACGGTAAAGTGGATTTCATGGTGTACGGTGCCAAGATGGTTAGCCACTTCTTGGGCGGCACGTAGGTCTGGTGAGCCTTCCAGGCCGACGGCAAAGGAGTGCAACTGCGGCCACCAGGCTTCGCTGCGCTCGTCATCTTCCACGCGGCGTGCGGCATATTTTTTGGTGATGGCAGAAATCACCGAAGAATCCAGGCCGCCGGAGAGCAGCACACCGTAAGGCACGTCGGACATCAGATGGCTCTTCACCGCCTCTTCCAGCGCGTTACGCAGCGCGTTGGCATCGGTTACGTTGTCTTTAACGTTTTCATAGTCAAACCAATCACGCTGATAGTATTCACGGATCTCCCCGTCCTGGCTCCACAGGTAGCTACCCGCCGGGAACTCTTTGATGCTGCGGCATACCGGCACCAGTGCTTTCATTTCGGAGGCAACAAACAGGTTGCCATGCTCATCGTGGCCCATATACAGCGGGATGATGCCAAGATGGTCGCGGCCAATCAGGTAGGCATCTTTTTCTGCGTCATACAGGGCAAAGGCGAACATGCCTTGCAGGTCGTCGAGGAAGTCCGGGCCTTTTTCCTGGTACAGCGCCAGAATCACTTCACAATCGGAACCGGTCTGGAATTCATAGCGATCGCCCAGTTGCTGGCGCAGCGTCTGGTGGTTGTATATTTCACCGTTGACGGCCAAAACGTGGGTGTGCGCAGCGTTATACAGCGGTTGGGCACCATTATTGACGTCGACAATCGACAGGCGCTCATGCACCAGAATGGCTTTATCGCTGGCATAGACGCCGGACCAGTCCGGGCCGCGATGGCGCATCAGGCGAGACAGCTCCAGCGCTTTTTTACGCAGTTCAACCGGATCGGACTTCAGATCGAGCACACCGAAAATAGAACACATACAAACTCTCCTAACGACTTTTCTTGGGCTGTGATGTTGATGTACGGCATTACCGTTTTATCAAGGATAGTGCGGTTTTATTGCCTTCTGATGATGAAAATGCGTCAAAACCTGAGGAAGATGCAAGCGTTTTAACGTTGCGTTGAAAAAT
The DNA here is from genome assembly GCF_057180605.1 of Serratia sp. HNCC26DJ206. Classification (NCBI taxonomy): domain Bacteria; kingdom Pseudomonadati; phylum Pseudomonadota; class Gammaproteobacteria; order Enterobacterales; family Yersiniaceae; genus Serratia; species Serratia sp. HNCC26DJ206. The sequence continues at coordinate 45,572 of NZ_JBXUGP010000015.1, read as the reverse complement.
AGTCATTCAGATGTTCTCGAAAATTAACGGATCTTCAGTTTTAGGCTTAAAAAGTGAGTGAATGTGTAATTTTTAAGGTGATACGGAGATTCCGCTGGAAATTTTCGGCAATCTATTGAGTAGATTTTAGGTCATAGCTAACAAGGTTGTAGCGTGAAAAATGAAGAGGGGCTTTGGGGGGGCGAAAATGACCGGGCGGCTGAGATGGCCGCCCTGGAGATTAGAAAATATTGATATCTGCCACCGAAGGGAAGATATAACTCGGGCGGAACGGCATGGTTTCGACATCATTCAAGGTGGAAACACCGGATAACACCAGAATGGTTTCCAACCCGGCCTGGAAACCGGCCAAAATATCGGTGCGCAGGTTGTCACCGACAATCACGGTTTCTTCCGAGTGGGCCTGTAGTTTGTTTAGCGCGGCGCGGATAATCCATGGGCTCGGTTTACCCACGTAAAAAGGTTTACGCCCGGTGATCTTTTCGATCGGCGCGCACAGTGCTCCGCAGGCAGGCACAAATCCGTGGCCGTGGGTGTCTGGGTTGGTAGCGATAAACCGCGCGCCGTTATTCACGAAGTAGGCCGCTTTATGCATCATATCCCAGTTGTACGAGCGCGTTTCACCGACGATGACAAAATCCGGGTTGATATCGGTAATGGTAAAGCCGGCTTTGTACAGTTCGTGAATCAGTGCGCCTTCACCAATCACATAGGCTTTTTTACCTTCCTGGCGACGCAGGAAATCGGCGGTGGCCATGGCTGAGGTATAAAACGCGCTTTCCGGCACGTCTAGCCCGGCGGCGGCAAAGCGGTTAGCCAGATCCTGCGCAGTCTGCGATGGGTAGTTGGTCAGCATCACCAGCGGCATGCCCTTTTCCTGAATACGTGCCAGGAACAAATCGGCACCAGGAACGGCAGTGTTGTCGTGCATCAGCACGCCGTCGATGTCACATATTACGTTTTTAATCATCATTGTTGCTGTTTCTCTTGATTGACTTACCGGAGGGCGGTTCAGCTTTCCAGCAGCCGCTGTAAGAGCACACCATTGAGCATGGCCCGTTTGGCCAGAGCGAAAGCGCCGATCGCCGAGCGATGATTGAGTTCTGAGGTGACCACCGGCAGATTTTTGCGGAAATCCTTCAACACTTGAGTATTGATGCAGCTTTGGATCGCTGGCAACAACACTTTGTCGGCTTCGGTAATATCACCGGCAATCACCACTTTTTGTGGGTTGAACAGGTTGATGGCGATCGCCACCGCTTTACCCAGATAGCGACCAACGTGTTCAATCACTTCACTTGCCAGCAAATCACCACGGTTAGCCGCTTTGCAGATGGCGGCGACGCTACAGTCGTCCAGCGTCAGCTTGCTCGGGTAGCCCTGTGCCAGCAGATGGCGCACGCGCTGCTCGATCGCTGCGTTAGACGCTACGGTTTCCAGGCAACCAAAATTGCCGCAGTGGCAGCGTTCGCCGAGGGGATCGATCTGAATATGGCCGATCTCGCCGACGTTGCCATTATTACTCAGGAAGATTTGACCATGGACGATAATCCCGGCACCGGTACCGCGGTGCAAACGCACCAGAATGGAGTCTTCACAATCCCGCGTGGCACCGAAGTAATGCTCCGCCAGCGCCAGGCTGCGAATGTCATGGCCGACAAAACTGGTGACGTTGAAGCGTTGCTGAAGGTTATCCACCAGCGTCCAGTTATTGACGCTGATGTGCGGCATGTAGTGCACCACGCCCTTGGACGGAGCGACCAGGCCGGGCAGGACAACGCTGATGGCGATCAGCTCGCGCAGCTTGCGCTGGTAGCTGTCAATAAACTGCTCAATCGCGTTGAACAGTGCGTTTTCCAGTGTCTCCTGGGTGCGCTCCGGCAGTGGGTAGTGCTCCTCGCCCAGTGACTTGCCGCTCATGTCGTACAGCGTAATGGTGGCATCATGGCGGCCAAGGCGCACGGCGACGGTATGGAACTGGCGGGTTTCGGAGACAATGGAAATGGCACGGCGGCCGCCGGTAGAGGCTTGCTGATCAACTTCTTTGATCAGCCCGCGCTCCAACAGCTGACGAGTAATTTTAGTGACGCTGGCGGGGGCAAGCTGGCTGAGTTCAGCAATCTGAATCCGCGAGATCGGGCCTTGTTGGTCGATCAGGCGGTAAACTGCTGCGCCGTTAAGTTGTTTGACTAAGTCAACGTTTCCTATTTGTGCCTGTCCGCCAGTGCTCATCAATAATTATACTCTCTGTCTATGAGTTAAACCTCGTTACCGTTAACGAAGGTTTTTGTGATCTGGTAATCACGGGTAAATGCGGTCAGGTTTGCCACCTTACCGGCTTCGATCGTGCCTAAGCGTTGTGCAACGCCAATGGCGCGCGCTGGATACAGCGTGGCCATACGCAGCGCTTCGTCCAGTGCGATACCCACGTGCTCCACACTGTTCTGTACCGCCTCGATCATGGTCAGTGCGGAACCACTTAGGGTACCGTTTTCATCAACACATAATCCATCGCGATAGTATATTGTTTTTCCAGCGAAAATAAATTGGTCAATATCCGCGCCTGCGGGTGCCGTGGCATCGGTAACCAGAACCAATTTATCATCTTTCACCCGTTTGGCGTTACGGATACTCGCCCAGGCGACGTGATGCCCATCGGCAATAATGCCGGTATAGACGTCAGGCGTGTCGAAAATAGCGCCCATCAGGCCGGGTTCTCGCCCGGTAATATACGGCATGGCGTTGTATAGATGCGTGGCGAAGGTGATGCCCGCCGCGAAACCGATACGTGCCTGATCGTAGGTGGCGTTTGAATGGCCGGCGGAAACCACGATACCGGCCTGGGTCAATTGCTTGATGAAGTGAGGCTCAACCATTTCCGGTGCCAGCGTTACTTTGGTGATCACGTCGGCGTTGGCACACAGGTAGTCGATCATCTCGCTGGTCGGCTTGCGGATAAACGCCGGGTTGTGCGTCCCTTTCTTGATCGGGCTCAGGTATGGCCCTTCCAGATGCAGGCCAAGCGCCTGATTCGGGTTGTTCTTTAAATAAGCGCGCATCACGTTGATGCCGTGCTTCATAAAGTCGTCGCTACAGGTGATCAGCGTGGGCAGATAACTGGTACAGCCCGATTTCTCATTGGCACGCTGCATGATTTCCAGCGTTGTTTCCGAGATGGCTTCCAGCGAGTCGTTGAATTGCACGCCGCCACAGCCATTAAGCTGAACGTCAATAAAACCGGGGGCTAGGATGGCACCACCCAGATCGCGCATTTCAATACCCGCGGGCAGTTCAGCCAGCGGACAGACCCGTTCAATCAGACCATCAGCAATCACTACTGCATGGTTATCAAGCACGTCTAGGCCGGTAAAAATCCGGCATTGGGTTAAAGCGAACATGTAGCCCCCTGCAAAAATTAAAGACTATTAACGCTTTCCGCTTCTAATTCACGGAAGTATTTAACGGTTTTCACCTTGAGCTCCATGGTAGAAGGCTCATCGCAGACCACAACAGATTTTGCGTGCAACTGCAGGCAACTGATGGTCCACATGTGGTTGACACAACCTTCTACGGCGGCTTCCAGTGCCTGTGCCTTGCCACGGCCGGTGACCAGGATCATCACTTCTTCCGCATCCAGCAAAGTGCCGACGCCTACGGTCAGGGCGTATTTTGGTACCTGGCTGACGTCGCCGTCAAAGAAGCGTGAGTTGGCGATGCGGGTTTCTTCCGTCAGCGTTTTGATGCGAGTACGTGAAGACAGGGAAGAGGCTGGCTCGTTGAACGCAATGTGCCCATCGACGCCCACGCCACCCATGAACAGGTGAACTTTACCGTAGGACTTGATCTTGGCTTCGTACTGGCGGCATTCTTCGTCCACGTCTGGCGCATTGCCGTTCAGCAGATTGATATTTTCACTTGGGATATCAACGTGATTAAAGAAGTTGCTGTACATAAAGGTATGATAGCTTTCAGGGTGTTCCTGCGGCAAGCCAACATATTCATCCATGTTGAAGGTGACCACGTGTTTAAAGCTGACTTCCCCTGCTTTGTGCATGGCAATCAGGTGTTTGTAGGCTTCAAGCGGAGTACCGCCGGTCGGCAGACCAAGTACAAATGGGCGATCGGCCGTTGGCTGGAACGCGTTAATACGCTGGACGATATGGCGTGCAGCCCATTTGCCGACTTGTGCAGTATCTTTCAGTGGGATAAGTCTCATCATACACCTCTTAGTAAAATAAACTGTGGCTATACTGTGATGGGTCAGAGCTGGAGTCATAAGCGTAACCCAGCTTTGCGAAGCTCGCGTTAAACGTTAGCGCCCTTTGATTTTTTGAATGATAAAATAAGTTTTGTGCGATGGCTAGCAATGTGGCAGCTTAAGACTGCTTTTTGGTGATGTAAATCACAAAAAAGGAGGTTTTAATTTGCGATACGAAATAATTTTTTTACACTCCGCATTAAGAGAATGTATCCCACCATTAATCCGGTTGAGATACGGTCTGTTAGGTACCACGCGTTGTTTATTTCTAAAAAGGTAGTGAGTTTTCTCAATAAACTACTAATAGGGTCCGTCCGCGGACGAATAGGGGGAAAAGGTGAACATTCTTAGTTATTTGCAAAAGGTAGGTCGGGCCTTGATGGTTCCGGTCGCCACGTTGCCTGCCGCTGCCATTTTGATGGGCGTCGGGTACTGGATTGACCCTGTTAGTTGGGGCGGTGATAACGCTCTGGCAGCATTGTTTATCAAATCTGGCGCAGCCATCATCGACAATATGGCAGTGCTGTTTGCCGTCGGTGTAGCTTATGGTATGTCAAAAGACAAAGACGGTGCCGCTGCGCTGACCGGTTTTGTCGGTTTTCTGGTATTAACCACCCTATGTTCACCGGGTGCCGTGGCGATGATCCAGAAAATCCCCGTTGATCAGGTGCCTGCTGCGTTCGGTAAAATTCAGAACCAGTTCGTCGGTATTCTGGTAGGGATCATCTCAGCCGAAGTCTACAACCGTTTCAGCAGCGTTGAACTGCCGAAGGCGCTGTCGTTCTTCAGCGGCCGTCGCCTGGTGCCAATCCTGATCTCGTTCCTGATGATCCTGGTTGCTTTCATCATGATGTACGTCTGGCCGGTGGTCTTCAGCGGCTTGGTGAACTTCGGTGAGCACATTCAGAAGCTGGGTTCCGTTGGCGCGGGTATCTACGCGTTCTTCAACCGTCTGTTAATCCCGGTGGGTCTGCACCATGCGCTGAACTCCGTATTCTGGTTTGACGTTGCCGGTATTAACGATATTCCTAACTTCCTGGGTGGCCAGCAGTCAATCGAATCCGGTAAAGCCGTTGTCGGTATTACTGGTCGTTATCAGGCAGGCTTCTTCCCAATCATGATGTTCGGCTTGCCGGGTGCGGCATTGGCGATTTATCACTGTGCCCGTCCTGAGAACAAAGCCAAAGTGCTGGGTATCATGCTGGCAGGGGCTTTTGCGGCCTTCTTTACCGGTATCACCGAACCGCTGGAATTCTCCTTCATGTTCGTGGCTCCGGTGCTGTATGTGATTCACGCCTTGCTGACCGGTATCTCCGTGTTCATCGCTGCCAGTATGCAGTGGATTGCGGGCTTCGGCTTCAGTGCCGGTCTGGTGGATATGTTCTTGTCAACGCGTAACCCGCTGGCAACCCACTGGTATATGCTGATCCCACAAGGTTTGGTGTTCTTCGCTATCTACTACGTGATATTCCGTTTCACTATTAACAAATTCAACCTGATGACCCCAGGTCGTGAACTGGCTGTTGCCGGTGACGAAACCGATGGTTATGACGTGAATGTGAATAGCGATGCAGGTAAAGACGAAAACGAAACTACAACGCTGGCTCGTCGCTATGTTGGGGCGATCGGTGGTTCTGAAAACCTGACCGGTATCGATGCCTGTATCACTCGTCTGCGTCTGAACGTGAAGGACTCTGCGCTGGTTAACGATGCCGTTGCCAAACGACTGGGTGCTTCCGGTGTGATCCGTCTGAACAAGCAAAGTGTGCAGGTTATCGTTGGCACCCGTGCCGAACTGATTGCCAGCGCTATGCGCAATATCGTGGCCGCAGGCCCGGTAGCTGCCACTACGGCACCCGCCGCTGTTGCAGCAGCAGAAGTGAAGCCGCAGGCGGTGCCTAACGCGCAGAAAGCCTGTTTCCAGGTGTTGGTAGCGCCGGTAACCGGTGAGGTTGTGGCGCTGGACCAGGTGCCTGACGAAGCTTTTGCCAGCAAAGCGGTGGGTGACGGTGTGGCGATTCGCCCAACCGACAAAACCGTGGTAGCGCCAGCCGATGGCACCGTGGTGAAGATTTTCAACACCAACCATGCTTTCTGTCTGGAAACGGATAAAGGCGCGGAGATTGTGGTGCACATGGGTATCGACACCGTGGCGCTGAATGGCCAAGGCTTTAAACGCCTGGTGGAAGAGGGCGCAGAAGTGAAAGCCGGTCAGCCGATTCTGGAAATGGATCTGGAATACCTGAATGCCAATGCGCGCTCAATGATCAGCCCAGTGGTGGTCAGTAATGCGGATGACTATGCAGGCCTGACGGCGCTGGCAACCGGCCACGTGGTGGCTGGCCAGACCAAACTGTTCGAGATTCAAAAGTAAGTCTGTTTCCCCCGAGTTATTTCGGGTGTTAAACAAACCATAACCTTGGCGGGAAAAGAGCGATCTTTTCCCGCTTTTTTGTTTTTGTACGGCGCAGCCTATTTTCGTGAAACTAACGGTTGTTTCCAGACGTGGCTTGTTGGAACATAGGTGGTTATGTGTAGCGCTTTGCATTAGAGGAATAATGACATGAGTGAGGCAGAAGCCCGCCCAACCAATTTTATCCGTCAGATCATTGATGAAGATCTGGCGTCAGGGAAGCATACGTCGGTCCAGACCCGCTTCCCACCGGAGCCGAATGGCTATTTACATATCGGCCATGCGAAATCCATCTGCCTGAATTTCGGCATTGCGCAGGATTACCAAGGTAAGTGCAATCTGCGTTTCGATGATACCAACCCGGTAAAAGAAGACATCGAATTTGTTGATTCCATCAAACACGATGTGGAGTGGTTGGGGTTCAAGTGGAGCGGCAACGTTCGTTATTCTTCGGATTATTTTGATCAACTGCATCAGTATGCGGTTGAACTGATCGGTAAAGGCTTGGCCTATGTCGACGAACTGACGCCTGAGCAGATCCGCGAGTATCGCGGCACCCTGACCGCGCCGGGTAAAGACAGCCCTTATCGCAACCGCTCGGTGGAAGATAACCTGGCGTTGTTCGAAAAGATGCGCAACGGCGAGTTTGCCGAGGGCAGCGTTTGCCTGCGTGCCAAGATCGATATGGCTTCACCGTTCATCGTCATGCGCGATCCGGTGATCTACCGCATCAAGTTTGCCGAGCACCATCAGACCGGCAACAAATGGTGCATCTACCCGATGTATGATTTCACCCACTGCATTTCCGATGCGCTGGAAGGGATCACCCATTCGCTGTGTACGCTGGAGTTCCAGGACAACCGCCGCCTATATGACTGGGTGCTGGATAACATCACTATTGCGTGCCATCCACGCCAGTATGAGTTTTCACGCCTCAATCTTGAGTACGCCATCATGTCAAAGCGCAAGCTGAGCCTGCTGGTGACCGAGAATGTGGTGGAAGGTTGGGACGATCCCCGTATGCCGACCGTTTCCGGCCTGCGTCGCCGTGGCTACACCGCTGCGTCTATTCGCGAGTTCTGCCAGCGCATCGGTGTGACCAAACAGGACAACAACGTCGAGATGATGGCGCTGGAGTCCTGCATTCGTGACGATCTCAATGAGAATGCCCCACGGGCCATGGCCGTGCTGGATCCGGTAAAAGTGATCATTGAGAACATGACGGATGATGTGCAGATGGTTACCATGCCTCACCATCCGAACAAGCCGGAAATGGGCAGCCGCGAAGTGCCGTTCAGCCGTGAAGTGTATATCGATCGTGCCGACTTCCGTGAAGAAGCCAACAAGCAGTACAAGCGCCTGGTGTTGGGTAAAGAAGTTCGCCTGCGTAATGCCTATGTGATTAAGGCCGAGCGCGTAGAGAAAGATGCCGCGGGTGAAATCACTACCATCTTCTGTACTTACGATCCTGAGACGTTAAGCAAGGATCCAGCAGATGGCCGCAAGGTGAAAGGTGTGATCCACTGGGTGTCTGCGGCACACGCGCTGCCAGCGGAAATCCGCCTGTATGACCGCTTGTTCAGTGTCGCTAACCCGGCAGCGGCAGAGGATTTCTTGGCTACCATCAACCCGGAATCGCTGGTGATTAAGCAGGGTTTTGTTGAGCCAAGTCTGGCGGCAGCACAGCCAGAGAAAGCCTATCAGTTTGAACGTGAAGGCTATTTCTGTGCTGACAGCCGTTACTCTTCAGCGGAGAATCTGGTGTTTAACCGTACCGTTGGCCTGCGTGATACCTGGGCTAAAATGGGCGAATAAACGCTGATTTTGTCACTGTTTTCAAGCGCAGCTCAGGCTGCGCTTTTTTATTGATTGAAATAACGTGTTTTTCATCTGTAGCGCTCCATCTTTTCACTGATAACTTGGCGTTATCTCTTCTCTTTTGCTGTGAAATCCCCTGGTTTTGATGTTTTTCACTGCTTGCATAACTTCATCCTGTATATTCGCGATGCAAATTAATATCATTTGTAGAGCGCTCTCATTTTTTTATAAATATTTGCTCATGTCAGGATGAAACCATTCTTTTCATGATGATTTTACTGGGATATCAGTAATTATTCTGATTTTATTGAATTTTTTATTCAAAAATGGGTGTTGCTCATTCGTGTAACAAAATCTCATCAATATGTGCTCCTTGTCATACTTTAACAATTCTATCTCACTTTTCATTTGATAATTCGCGTCGCGAAAAATAGTCTAGCGCTAGCAATAAAGCTGGGTGGAGTTTTCTCCTATCAGCAGAACTTTTACCCGATTGGGTTTTTATTAGCGGCCGTTCAGGGCAGTGGTGAACACTGGCGGACGCACTTTTAACGTCAAGTCAAAGAGGAATTTTCTTATGGGTATGCACGGTGCTCAGCGTAAAACGTTGGTACTCGCTATCGCGGGTGCGTTATTAGGAACTGGATTTACCATGGCGCCTGAAGCGCAAGCTGCCGGATTCATTGATGACTCTACGCTGACTGGCGGAGTTTATTACTGGCAACGCCAGCGCGATCGCAAAGACATTGAGACCGGTGAGTTCAAAACCAACCTTTCCCACTCAACGTGGAACGCTAACCTCGATTTCGCGTCTGGCTATGCGGCTGACATGTTTGGTATCGATGTAGCGGCATTTACCGCCATCGAAATGGCAGAGTCGAGTGAAAGTGGCCACCCTAACGAAATCGCCTTCTCCAGCCGTAATCGTACCTATGATGAAGATTACTCCGGCGATAAAAGCGGTATCAGCCTGTACAAAGCCGCCGGTAAATTCAAATATGGCCCGATGTGGGCTCGTGCCGGTTATATCCAGCCAAGCGGCCAGACGCTGCTGGCTCCACACTGGAGCTTAATGCCAGGCACCTATCAAGGGGCCGAAGCCGGTGCCAACTTTGACTACGGTGACTCCGGTGCTCTGAGCTTCTCCTACATGTGGACCAACAGGTATAAAGCGCCTTGGCATCTCGAGATGGATAATTTCCGTCAGAACGATCGCGACACTCGCGTTTCCTATCTGCATTCACTGGGTGCTAAGTACGACTTCAAAAACGATCTGGTGCTGGAAGCCGCTTTCGGTCAGGCACAGGGGTATGTGAATCAGTATTTCACCAAAGCCTCTTACAAATTTGATGTTGCGGGCAACCCACTGACCACCAGCTATCAGTTCTACGGCGCTGAAGATCGTATCAGTGACAGCCGTGACCCTAACAGCATTTATGATGGTCTGGCCTGGTTGCAGGCGCTGACCTTCGGTTATACCACCGGTCAGTTCAACTGGCGCCTGGAAGGCACCATGGTCAAGGCTGAGGGTAACCAGGGCTTCTTCCTGCAGCGTATGACCCCGACTTATGCCTCTTCCAACGGCCGTCTCGATATCTGGTGGGATAACCGTTCTGATTTCAACGCCAACGGCGAAAAAGCAGTTTACGGCGGCGTGATGTATGACCTGAGCAAGTGGGATATTCCTGGCATGTCGGTCGGCGCCTCTTACGTTTACGCCTGGGACGCGAAGCCAAGCACTAACCCGATTTACGATCAGAGCCAGCGCCTGAGAGAGAGCGCTTATAGCCTGGATGCAGCCTATACCTTGCAGGATGGCCGTGCCAAAGGCACGTTGTTCAAACTGCACTTCACGCAATACGACAATCACTCAGACCTGCCTAGCTGGAGCGGTGGTTACGGCAATATTTTCCAGGATGAGAGAGACGTTAAGTTCATCGTTATTGCCCCATTCACTATCTTCTAATGTTTTCCCCGGTGGCCATGCTGCCGGGGAAATAACGTTTTAAAAGCGAATCTGCTACCGCCTGCTGCTAAAGCAAACAGTCTTTTAGACGGCACGCCGCAAAAAATCTGGCAAGAGATTCGCGATAACAACAACTGATTACCTAAGAGGTTGAAGATGAACAAGTTCAAGATGAGTGCTCTCGCAGCCCTGACGGCCACCGTCGGGCTATTTGGCAGCGTGGGTTCAGCCATGGCTAACCAGCAGGTTGTTGATCAACTCAGCCAGCTGAAAGTGAATCTTAAGATGCTGGACAACCGTGCGGCTGATAATGGCGTTGATTGCGCCAAGCTGGGTGCCGATTGGGCATCTTGCAATAAGGTGTTGATCACGCTGGCCAACGACGGTCAGGAAATCAAAGATAAAGACTGGGCAATTTATTTCCACAGCCCGCGTCAGACGCTGAAAGTGGATAACGAACAGTTCAAGATTACCCATATCACTGGCGATCTATACAAGCTGGAACCTACCGACAAATTCACCAGCTTCCCGGCCAAGCAGGCCGTTGAAATTCCGATTATTGCCGAATACTGGCAGGTGTTCCACAGTGATTTCTTGCCGCGCTGGTATGCCACTTCAGGCGATGCCAAGCCTAAGATCCTGACGAATACCGATACCGAAGATGTGAACCAGTTTGTTACCCCGTTTACTGGTGACCAGTGGAAGCGCACCAAGGACGACCATAACATTCTGATGGTGCCAGAAAGCCGTTTCACCAAGAACCAAGATCTGAAAGTGCTGCCAGCGGCAGCATTGCGTGGCCAGATCATCCCTACGCCGATGGAAGTTAACATTCATAAGCATGATGCTGACCTGAGCAAAGGCGTTACCTTGGATCTGAGCGCTTTGGCCAAGCCAGCGGCAGATGCGGCAGCTAAGCGCTTTGAACTGCTGGGCGTGGCAAACCATGCGGGTGGTTATCCAATCAAAACCGATATTCAGCCGGGCGCATTTAAAGGCGATCTGGCAGTTTCCGGCGCTTACCAACTGAAGATTGGCGAGAAAGGGGCCGTGATCACCGGCTTCGATCAGGCCGGGGTGTTCTATGGCCTGCAATCTATTCTGTCGCTGATCCCGTCTGATGGCAGCAAGAAGATCGCCACACTGGATGCTAAAGACGCACCGCGTTTCCAATACCGTGGCATCTTCCTGGATGTGGCGCGTAACTTCCACCATAAAGATGCGGTGCTGCGTCTGTTGGATCAGATGGCGGCCTATAAGCTGAACAAATTCCACTTCCATCTGACGGATGATGAAGGCTGGCGCATTGAGATCCCAGGCTTGCCGGAACTGACCGAGGTGGGTGGGCAGCGTTGCCATGACCTGAGCGAAACCACCTGTCTGCTGCCACAATACGGTTCAGGCCCAGAACCGCACGGTGGTTTCTTCTCCCGTCAGGACTACATCGATATCGTCAAATATGCCCAGGCGCGCCAGATTGAAGTGATCCCTGAGATCGACATGCCTGCGCATGCTCGCGCTGCGATTGTTTCCATGGAAGCGCGCTACAAGAAACTGCTGGCCGAAGGTAAAGAGAAAGAGGCGAATGAGTTCCGTCTGGTGGATCCGACAGATACCTCTAATACCACCTCAGTGCAGTATTTTAACCGTCAGAGCTACCTGAACCCGTGCCTGGATTCATCCAAAAACTTTGTTGATAAAGTGATTGGTGAAGTCGCCCAGATGCACAAAGAAGCCGGTCAACCACTGCAAACCTGGCACTTTGGTGGGGATGAAGCGAAGAATATCCGCTTGGGTGCTGGTTATACCGATGTGAAGAAGCCGGAAGCGGGCAAGGGCATTCTTGATCTGAGCAAAGAAGATAAACCATGGGCCAAGTCTGAGGTTTGTCAGGCGATCATCAAAGGCGGCAAAGTGGAAGATATGGAGCACTTGCCGAGCTACTTCGGGCTTGAAGTTAGCCAACTGGTGAAAGCGCACGGTATTGACAGAATGCAGGCGTGGCAGGATGGCCTGAAAGATGCCAAAGACTCGAAAGCTTTCGCGACTAAGAATGTTGCGGTGAACTTCTGGGATACCCTGTACTGGGGCGGCTTCGACTCGGCTAACGACTGGGCGAACAAGGGTTATGACGTTGTGCTCTCCAACCCGGATTACGTTTACATGGATTTCCCTTATGAAGTGACCCCGGAAGAGCATGGTTACTACTGGGGCACCCGCTTCAGCGATGAGCAGAAGATCTTCAGCTTCGCGCCAGACAACCTGCCACAAAACGCTGAAACTTCGGTTGACCGTGATGGCAACCACTTCACTGCCAAGAGTGATAAACCATGGCCGGGTGCTTATGGTCTTTCAGCCCAGCTGTGGAGTGAGGTTGTGCGTACCGATCAGCAAATGGAATATATGATTTACCCACGAGCGCTGTCGGTTGCGGAACGTGCTTGGCATCGTGCGAGCTGGGAACAGGACTATAAAGCCGGCCGTGAATACAAAGGTGGCGAAACCCATCAGGTCGATACCAAGGCGCTAGAAAAAGACTGGCTGCACTTTGCCAACCTGATCGGGCAACGTGAGTTGGCCAAGCTGGATAAAAGTGGCGTGAGCTACCGTCTGCCAGTTCCGGGGGCACGCGTTGTCGATGGCAAACTGGAGGCTAATATCGCCTTACCAGGTCTGGGGATTGAATATTCTACCGACGGTGGCAAACAGTGGCAGCGCTATGACGATCGTGCTCGCCCGGCCGTTGCGGGTGATGTTCAAATCCGCGCGGTCAGCCCGGATGGCAAACGCTTCAGCCGTGCTGAGCCGGTAAAAGCCTAAGCCAAAACTCAGCCCATTTGCGTGTCGGCGGATGGGCTGCAGGTGAAGTCCCGTGTCAGAGAAAAGTGCTATAAGAGAGTGTAATATTTGGCATTATCATTGTCCCCGGCCTGTCCGGGGATTTTTTATCTGTAAATCGCAGGCACAAAAAAACCGCCATCAAGGCGGTTTCTCATTTCTGGCAGGCCAGAGTTATCGCTTATCGTGCAGCGTATCGTTTTCGCGGCAATCACCCACCTCACAATGGCCGTACAGGTACAGGCTGTGATTGGTGAGCTTGATACCGTGCTGTTTGGCGATATCACGCTGACGTACTTCGATAGGCTCGTCGCTGAACTCGATCACTTTGCCGCAGTCCAGGCAAATCAGGTGGTCGTGATGATGTTGCTGGGTCAGTTCGAATACGGATTTACCGCCTTCAAAATTGTGACGAGTCACAATGCCCGCGTCATCAAATTGGTTCAGCACGCGGTAAACCGTTGCTAAGCCAATTTCTTCACCCATATCTATCAGTTTTTTGTACAGATCTTCCGCACTGACGTGATGGCATGCCGGATCCTGCAAGACTTCCAGGATTTTGAGTCGCGGAAGCGTGACTTTTAAGCCGGCCTTCTTCAATGCGTTATTGTTGTCAGTCATGCGGATTCAGTCCTGTTACTATGCTAATCAAGTTGAGGCGTTTTAGCCTATGGCATCGGTCGGCACAAAGAGTTAATTGCGTCTCATTATAGAACCGCTTGCCCTAAATAGAAACCGTCGGTCGTTAACAAAGGTATATCTGCGCTGTTGCATAGGGTACATGCAACGTCTTGATGATGGATGGGATAAACCGATGCCGCAGTCTACCCTGATGGTGCGGGAAGTTACAGACTTGTTGCTTCTATTACTCTAATCCGCGATACCGATAGCAGCCCTGTAGCCAACACTATGCGCTTTGCAGGGCTTTTGTACAATATCTGGAAAGGGGTACTTAGCCGACGATGTCAGCCAGGCTCAGCTCTTCGCTGATCTGTTTGACCCAGGCATCTACGCGTTCGTTGGTCAACTCAGGCTGACGATCTTCGTCAATGGCCAAGCCGACAAAGTGATGGTCGTCTGCCAAGCCTTTAGAGGCTTCGAAGTGGTAACCCTTGGTTGGCCAGTGGCCGATGATCGCAGCACCGCGTGGTTCAATGATGTCACGGATGGTACCCATCGCATCGCAGAAATATTCTGCATAGTCTTCTTGGTCACCACAACCAAACAGCGCCACCAGTTTGCCGTTGAAGTCAATATCTTCCAGCGTTGGGAAGAAGTCATCCCAGTCACACTGGGCTTCACCGTAATACCAGGTTGGGATGCCGAGCAGCAGGATGTCGAAAGCTTCCAGATCTTCTTTACTGCTTTTGGCAATGTCGTGAATTTCAGCCACGTCTTTGCCATATTTTTGCTGAAGATTTTTCTGGATCATCTTGGCAATGTTTTCGGTATTGCCAGTATCGCTGCCAAAGAAAATGCCTACATGAGCCATATTGCAGATAACCTTTTTAATTCAGTGGATATACCTTTGGAGTTCGCGGGTTGCTTACCTGCAACGTCGAGCCTTTTGGGTATCGTCTTACGTGAGATCAAGGCAAGAGTTCAGCGTGGTGACTCTCTCTTACCGGTAAATATCTATCATGCCAGAAATGTGCTCTGGGGTTTTATCGCATTTATGCGATACCGGGGAATCACTACAAGCGGTGTTGATCCGGCGTCATCCTTAACGCCGAGCCGCGCGTGCGGCTGAAGAGATCATGGCTCTGGCTGCTCTTCCGCCAGTTTTGCCAGCAGCATTTGCTCAATCAATTCGCTGCGACTGATGTTGCGCTGGTCCGCCAGTTTGTTCAGAGCATCCACGGCGTCTGCGTTGATTTTCAGCTCCACACGCCGTAATCCACGCACTTTGTCACGCCGTAGCTGATTACGCTTATTGATTCTAAGCTGTTCATCACGGGAAAGCGGGTTGGTTTTCGGGCGCCCTGGACGGCGTTCATCTGCGAACAGATCCAGCGTCGTGCGATCCGTTTGTTCTTTTGCCATTGTTGCGGACTACTGCAAGGGAGTTTGCATCAGAAAGCGTTTTCACACTTCCAGACGGTTCAGTTAACACCATTCGGGCCAATAAACCCTAAGCCAAAATTTACCCCCAGCCAGGTGATGATTTGCACGTTGGACAGGGCGGCAAAATTATATCCCGCAGGATCCAAGCTATAGCAGCTTGAAAGACGTCGGAAATAGCGCGCCATATTACCCCAGCACATAGAGCAACGACAATGCTTAACTTAGCCAAAAACGCGCTAACTCGTTCTCTTTAGCACGTTTTTTCACCACTTTGTTTCAGGCTTCATCTAGAAAGCGGTGGATGGCCCGCAGCACTGCGTCCGGTTTCTCCGCATGAACCCAATGGCCGGTGCCTGCGACGACGTAAGCTCGAGCCTGCGGGAATTGGCGGGCAATATCTTCGCGGTATTCATCCTGCACATAAGGCGAAAGCCCACCGCGGATAAATAGCGTTGGATGTGGCCAAGAGGGGACATTCTGCCAGCCGATAATGCTCGCGTATTGTGCGATCAATACCGGCAGGTTGAAGCGCCAGGTTCCGGCATTAAAAGACTTCAGCAGGAACTGGATCACGCCTTCTTCATCCAGATATTCGCGCATCAACTGTGCCGCCGGTTGCCGTTGGCTAATACCGGCATCGGTGACCGCTTGCAGAGCAGCAAAAATCTTGTCGTGGCGGCGGGTGTTATAAGCCACCGGGGCGATATCGATCACGATCAGCCGTTCAACTCGCTCGGGGGCTATGGCGGTCAGCGCCATGGCGGCTTTACCGCCCATTGAATGACCGATGACGATAACCTTATCCAACTGCAAATCATCCAACAGCGTCAGCAGGTCTTGCGCCATCGCCGGGTAGGTCATCTCTTCGGCGCGCGGTGAAAGCCCATGATTGCGCAGATCGACCTTGATCACCGTATGTCGCTGATTCAGGTCGCGTGCCAGTATGCCAAGGTTATCCAGGTTGCCGAACATTCCGTGGAGCAGCACTATCGGTAATGTGGGGGCCTCGGCAGCCAAGAGTTGATAATGTAATTTCATGGTGAGTTCACGATTTAAAAACATGGGGTCAGGGTATCATGCATGGGGAGATATTTATAAGTTGGATAAATGTCATCAATACCTTTCAGGCCGTACATTCTTGATGCCAAGCTACTCAGAAGAAAGCCACTGTGAAAGCAGAGCATGAAGCTGTGAGGGCTCTAGTGGTTTAGATAACACCAGGTAACCCTCTCTTTCCGCTTGTTGTAAGATCTCCGAGTTAAATTCACCGCTGACCATCGCGCCACTGGCCTGTGGTAAACGTTGGAGTAACTCCTGCAAAATATCGAACCCACTCTCACCTGAACGCAGGCGCTGATCGCACAAGATCGCCTGCGGAGAGAAGCCGCTCTCAAGCGCGGCAAAAGCTTCATTGGCAGAAGCAACGCAGCGCACTGTCACTCCCCAAGCCTGCATCAGGCTCTCCCAGGCAGAGGTAACCAAGGGATCGTCGTCAACCACCAGACAGGTGCCGGAAAGCGACCTGTGTGGTGCGGATAAGGATTTCTGCTGTATTGCCAATGGTGCCATGGCTGCCATTGTGTTGCTGGCTGGCAGACGCATCCAAAAACGTGAACCTTTCCCTTCTATCGAGCTCATTCCGCACTGTACTTTCATCAGTTTCGCGCATCTTGCTACCACCGCCAGACCGAGCCCATGCCCGGCACTGTCTATACGCCAGGCAAGCTCCGGGCGATAGAAAGGAGAGAAAATCTGGTTTTTTTCAGCATCAGCAACGCCAATCCCAGTATCCCATACTTCTATTAACCACTCTTTGCCACGCGGGCGAACAGAGATCAGCACCCCACCTTGTGGAGTATACCGAAGTGCATTGTGTGCCAGATTGATTAACGACTGCTTGAGCAACGAGAGATCGCCTAATGCCACGCAGCGTTGCCGAGGGAATCTTGAGCGCAGCATTAAGCCCCTGTTATTCGCCTCTTCACGAAACAGAGTGATGATGGAGTCGATTAATGGCACTAACTCCACTTCTGTCGCGGGGACATTGACGGCGTTATTTTCTATGATGGTCAGATCCAGCAGTGAGTTGAACATTAAATGTAACGAACGCACACTCTCTTGCAAATCATGGAGTTGCGGATTCAACCGGGGATCGCAATTCTTGTGTACGATCGCTTCAATCAAGAATCCCATCGCGTGAATCGGCTGGCGGAGGTCGTGACTGGCCGTGGTGAGAAACAGGTTTTTATCATGTAATGCCTGTTCCGCCTCCTCTTTCGCCACGCGGAATTTCTCAGCCAATAAGATGCTGTCTTCTTCCAGCCTGACCTGCTGAAGGAAGAAGGCATGTGAGGTCAAAGCATGACGATAAATAGCAAAGGCATACAATAGATTAAGCAAGAAAATGATTGGCCAGACATCACCCGATCGCCAAGGGATCAGTACCAACAACAATCCCCAACAGCTGATGAAAAAGCGTTGGAATGCACCCAGTAGCGGGGTCAGATGCGTTGCGTTGGCGGCGATGATAGCGGCAATACTGATATTGAGCAGCAGAGTAAAATCAAAGGATTGGGTCATGGCTGTCACGATCATCAACGAAGACAGGCCGATGCCGTGCAGTAAGGCTACCCGATTCACCCAAGGCAGCCACTGGGCCAGCATGGTGGTATCTGCCGTTGTACTCAGTTTCTGGCGATAGCGGTGGTGCCAAATCCTGACGAGCACAGCCGCAATAAGATAGAGAACAATCCAACAGATGGTAGGCGTCAGCGGCAGTTGCAGCTTATAGAGCCAAATGGCAAACACCATACCGACAAAAGGCACAGCATTGATGCTAAAAACCAATCGCGCTAACACATTGTTCAACAAACGGAGCTGCGAATGCGGCTTGATGCCGTGCGGAGCTTTATCGCTGAGGGTTTTCATCATAGCGTGAAGCGTCGTCCCTGAAGTAACGTGATAGCCTCGACTCGGTTATTGACGCCAAGCTTGCTGAGAATGCCAGTAATATGCTCTTTGATCGTCGGTTCAGACACTGCCAGCGTCATGGCAATGCGTTTATTTGAGAATCCCCGTAGCATCATTGCCAGCACTTCCCCCTGACGCTTGGTCAGCCCGAACTCCTGATAATTAACCGTTGGTGAGGACAAAGAGGGGAGTTCCGAGGCTTCTGGAAACCAGAGTTGCCCATTTTGTAGCGCCGTAACGGCTTGATTGAAGATCTGTGGTGAGTCGTGTTTATGAACAAAACCGTGTGCCCCCATTTCACGGGCCTTGTGTTGAACATTGTTATTCTCATCCCCGCTGATCACCAGTAGACGAATATTGGGATTTTCCTGAGGCAGTTTCTTAATTAACTGAAGGGCTGTGCCATCAGGTAACCAGAAATCTAAGACCAGCAACTGAGGGGAGCCTTTCTCTTCTATCAGACAATCGCACTCTTGACGACTTGCGGCGACGTACACCTGTTTGTAGCCACAATGTGTGCTTAAGAACGCTGCAATTCCCCCAGCCACCAACGGGTGATCGTCAACGACTAAAGCGTAAGGTTTACTCACGTTACTCTCCCTTTGTCACCCATGTAACGTCCACGTTGACTTTTGCATGCTGTGATCTACTTTTATCTAATGCCAACTCGAGTGCATGCTGGCAGGTAACAATACACTAGTGGCGATATTTTTTGTGTTAAATAAGCACTGTGAATAACGTATTTTTTATAGATTCGTCCTATACCCTAATTAATGGCAAATTGCAGGGCAGAGTGCTACGTAGTGAGTCTTCAGGAACTGACCCCAACGCGCGATTGGATAAGCTGAGGAAGGCTATCACACAGGTAACTTGAAGTAAGCGAGCATACGGTAACACATAAACTTGCGCTGAATCATACCTAGATTGAAGATACTCTCGAACCCTACCTTGGTAGGGTTGTGGCTTTTTGACTATGTCCATATCATTTCAATGCATTAATAAGAGCCTGCTGTAATAGGCAAGTATTTGGTGGTGTTCTTATCATTTCCCCCATTACTCGCTAATACTATTGATATAAAAAGGCTGTGCTATCCTGTTAGTGTTATCGCTCGGTGTATTCTTAGATAATATACTTGATGCAGTTATTAATGCAAAAGACAACTGATGACCCCGGTTATTAGCATTAATAAATAGTTAATCAATTGGATTGAAATATGCGCAAGTATTTATGGAGTATGATGGTCGTTTTGCTGCTTGCCGGGTGCAGTTCCACGGGAGAGGATAAATTCAGTGCATCGTATGTGAAGGCACATATTATACCTCAACAGACAACCAAAGCGCAGGTTCAGGCAATTTACGGCGTGCCGGATGACCAGTCTGCGGATTCTGATGGTGAGGTGCGATGGGAGTATGAAGTAAAAGGTAATCTGAGCGCAGCCTCATCTATTGTGGGCTACATCCCTGGGGCAAGTGCCGTTTCCAGTGCTCTTGGCCTGGCTAGCTCGGCATCGGATGCCGCAGACAGCGCAAACAAGGCATCCGCTAAAGTATCAGGAAATACGGAATACCATTCGAAATATCTTTATATCACTTTCGACAGCACTGGTATCGTTGATCGGTGGCACATGTAGCTTGTATTGCCCTCAAAGTGTGCCTGGCCATCAATGATAACTCGTTATGTAGCGTCAATTAGGCTCCCAGCAAACTTTTGCTGGGAGCATCGATAAATTCTTTGAAATTTTCAGAAAATGCTAACTTCATCGCAATAATGACCGCTGAAGGGAAAGAAGAAAATTGAGATTTAACGTCTGTACGTGGTTATTTTTCTTGGTTTCCTGAAAATAGGTGGTGATTAATTAAACGCTAAGTTGCATAAAGCCACCATTTCTTATTGGACCGAAAAGTAATTTATTTCCATCGGGGCTGATGTGGGTAAATGATTAAGTTTTTTAATAAACATGTGTGTGGATTGCTCTTGTATGTTTGAGTAAGAGGTTAATAGGGAGCTTTAAATGGTTAATGAGATGATGGTTTCCTATGGTTATTAACATGCTCCGTTAATGATTAACGCATATGTGAAAATAATCTAGCGTAGTTTCCTTAAATGGGGTTTTTATTTCTGTAGTTGTAAAAATAGCTTATCTAATAATATCTGAATGCTTATTAAACTCATTGGAGGAGTTGCTCTGTATGAATAAAGTTTATCGCTTGGTACGCCATTGCCGTACTGGTTCTCTGGTCCCCGTTTCTGAACTTTCCCGCAGTGGTGGCAAATCACCTCAAAATCGCAAAGTTGGTATTGCTCCCAGTCTGTTTCTGGCCATGGCCGGTATGGTCGGCTCAGCAGTCGACGCCAGCGCCGCTGAAATAGTGATTGATGGTGGTACGGAAGAGACCGTGCCCGGTACCAAGCCAGACGGTTGGAAAACAGGTAACCGAGTAGATCTGGTTATTGGTGACACCAGTTCAGGCAAGCTAACCATCAGCGAGGGGGCCAGGGCAACCACGGTCGGTGCTGGCTATCTGGGCAGAGAAGTTGGCTCCGTGGGAGAGGCGTCAATTTCGGGGGCAAACTCTTGGTGGAAACTCTACAATTATGACCCCCTCTATGGACAGGATCTGAAAGTCGGTGTTGGTGGTGAGGGTAAGGTTTCCGTACTGGATGCCGGAACGCTGGAGGTTTCATTTATTGAACTGGGCGTAAAGGAAGGTTCCAAAGGCACTCTGAAGATATCGGGTGCTGGCTCGCAGCTCTTGGGCCATCAGGTAATGGTTGGTAACCAAGGAATCGGTGAATTCAACATTTCTGACAGCGGTAAGTTTGTACTGGATACCTTCGACAAGGTCATCGTTGGCTATGGCGCCACGGGTCAGGGAACCATTAACGTCGACGGTGCAGGGAGCCAGCTTTATTACAACAAATACGGCTCTTCGAGCATGTATGTGGGCTACGGTGGCAAGGGGGTGATGAATGTGTCCAACGGTGCCAAGGCTGGCGCAGCCGAGATACATTTGGGAACCCAGACCGGTGCTTATGGTGAGCTGAATATTTCCGGCGTGGGATCGGTGGTGTCTTCCCCTAGTGGGGTGGTGATTCGGGCTGGTGAACAAGGAGAGGGCAAGGTCAGTATTACCGACGGTGGAGTGTTTGATGGTGGCTCTTACCGAAATTATCTGGGTGACAGTGCGGGCGGAAAGGGAACTCTGCTGGTTTCTGGTACCGGTTCTACCTGGAAATCCTCGGTATTGACGGTGGGTAATGGGGGGGAAGGGCAACTACAAGTCATTGACGGTGGGCTGATTGAGGCTGCAGGGCTTGATATTGCTTCGAAGGTCAAAAGCCAAGGCAGCGCCGTCGTCAGCGGAGCAACCTCTTCAATTAAGGTCGGTGAACTGAATGTCGGCATAGATGGTGCCGGTAGCTTGACGATCGCTGATGGTGCGCAGGTGACCAGCACGGGTTCTGATAAATACAGCGGTATTACAATCGGTGAACGCGTGTTTTACTCGGGAACCTCGCCTGCCAGCGGTAACATTACGGTCAAAGACCAAGGATCGTTGCTATCGGCCGGATATATCAATATTGGTGGAACTAACGGCGATGGAACCTTAACCATTGCTGACGGTGGTTTGGTTAAGGTAAGCAGCACTGGAGAAGTACGAGTCGGTGACAGTCCAATCAGTGGCGGGGGCTCACTGAAGCAGGCGGTGCTCAACATCGGTACGGGCGGCAAAGCGGGTACTCTGGAAGCCCCCAGCGTTTTTCTTCACAGCCGCGGTATTTTAAATTTCAACTACTCGGATAATCAGGATTTCGCTCCCAAGTTAAGCGGCATGGGCACCATCAATCATCTAGGAACCGGGGTTACACGCCTGATGTCCAAAGATAATATTCTCGGTGGTCAAGTGAACGTTGTGGCTGGCACTCTACAGGCGGGTGTGGCAAACGGTTTTGGTGCCAACCTTTTTAGCCCTGCCGTTTTCAGCGTTGGCAAGGCAGGAACGCTGGATCTGGCGGGTTTCAGCGCCTATTTCAGCGGGCTGAGTAATGCAGGCGTTGTCAATCTGGGCGATGCAAACAAAGCAGGTATGACACTGACCCTGTCTAACGCCACTTTCTTTGGCGGTGGCGACGGCAGCTATAAAGGTGAAGGTGGTACGCTGAGGCTGAATACGGTACTTGGCGGTGATGACTCGGTTACCGACCGTCTGGTCATCGGTGGCAGCAGCAGTGGCCAATCCTGGTTGCAGGTCAATAACGTGGGGGGCCAGGGCGCGAGTACCGTTGAAGGTATTGAGGTCATCAGCGTGGCTAAAGAGTCCAACGGCGTATTTAACCTGCAAAAACCTGTTGTTGCTGGCGCATACGAGTATCTGTTGCATAAAGGAGGGAAACAGGATCCTGCCAACGGTAACTGGTACTTGCGTTCTGAGGCAATTACTACGCCACAACCACCTAACCCTTTGGTTCCTCAGCCTGAAACACCCACACCAGAAACGCCAGATCCTTTGGTGCCTCAGCCTGAAACTCCAGCGCCTGGGGCTACAGATCCCTTGATCCCACAGCCAGGAAACTCGCCCTCTTTGCTACGCGTTGATGCGGCCGCCTATCTGAATAACCAGAATGCGGCGGTACATATGTTCGATCATACTCGTTCCGATCGCCTGGGTGAGCCTGGATTGGGTGCCGTAGGCAAGGAGAGCAATGGCGCGGTCTGGATACGCGCACATCGTAATAATCTGGATGCCGGCGTGGTTGGCGAGCAATTGTCGGTTGAGACGGATCTGGACGTGATGCAGATCGGTGGTGAATTGCAACATACACTTGGCGCAAGCCGGTTGCACACGGGGATAATGCTGGGTTATGGCAGCGCTGATACTCAAGCGAGTTCCGATCTGAGCGAGCGAAATGCCAAAGGCAAGGTCACGGGAACCAGTTTTGGTGTTTATGGTAGCTGGTACCAGAATGCCTCTTCGCCAGTCGGGCTCTACTTAGACAGTTGGCTGCAATATGGCCGCTACGACAACGAAGTCCAAGGCAGCGGACTGGCCCGCGAAGAGTATAAATCCAATACCTGGAGCGGATCGCTGGAACTGGGTTATGCATTGCCATTGTATGAAGGCATTAGCCGCGGCCTGTATCTGGAGCCACAGGGCCAGGCGATTTTTACCCGCTATAGTGGTGATGGTCATACTGAAGAAAATGGCACCAGGATTGCGGAACAGCGGAAAAATCAGACTACTACCCGCCTCGGCGTAAGGTTATTTAGTAATGCATTGGATCCTAAAGCAAATCAGATCCAACCGTTCCTGCAACTGAACTGGTGGTCAGGTGGTAACGACGCGACGGTTGAGATGAACGACACTAAAGTTCGTCATAAGCTGGCTGACAATGTGTATGAAGCTAAAGCTGGCGTTCAGGTTGTGCTGGGCAAAGGTTGGAGTGCTGCTGGTAATATCGGGGTCCAGCGCGGCAGTCATGATTTTAAGGATGTTAATGGTCAATTAGGGCTGAGGTACAGCTTCTGATCAATGATCTGTCCTGGCACGCCTAGGGTTACGATGGGGCACATTGGGTGCCCCATCTTTCTGACCACATAAAATGGTTCAAGTTTGCTCCTTCTTAGTCTGCTATAGCCCTATTTACCTGATAACGGGCTTGGACAGGGCCTGAAAAGATTCGATTTGTCACCGCATCATCCAGGCACATCCTGAAAGCCTGTTGCCGCCCCCCTTGTTGAATATCAATCCAGAAAAGCTCATGGTGACAACCCAATGTCACTGCGGGGGAAGTTGGCTGGCCCTCTAGAGTCTGTTAATCTACGCCAAAGCAGTGAAATATCGTAAAAACCAGATGGTTGGAAAAATGTAGGGCAGCATTGAGATTTTCTTTAATGGCCGTCAAACATTATAAAAATCAATTGAATTATTGTTTTGGATAAAGATGAAAACTATAGAAGTCGACGAAGAACTTTACCGTTATATTGCCAGCCACACGCAGCATATTGGTGAAAGTGCGTCCGATATTTTACGGCGTATGTTGAAGTTTACCGCTGGGCAGCCGGTGCGCGTCGCGCCTGTCGCTGCGGGTGCCAAGGCAGAGGCGCCTGCCGTTGCGGTACCCCCCGCGCGCGATCGCGTACGTGCCGTGCGCGAACTGTTGTTGTCAGATGAATACGCCGAACAGAGCAAAGCTGTAAATCGTTTTATGCTGGTACTTTCCACACTGTATACGATTGATGCAGTGGGTTTTACCGCGGCGACCGATGCATTGCATGGCCGTACCCGTACTTATTTTGCCGGCGATCAGCAAACCCTGCTGGCAAATGGAACGCATACAAAACCGAAACACGTTCCGGGGACGCCTTACTGGGTAATTACCAATACCAATACTGGCCGCAAACGCAGCATGGTCGAACACATCATGCAGGCTATGCAGTTCCCGGCGGAACTGATCGAGAAAGTTTGCGGAACTGTCTAATTTAGCAAACAGCCCGTCACGGTGGCCGTCAGCGACACATTGCCCGGCTGCAGTACTGGCATTAGGGAGAGAGTCGATGGCGAATGACCCACGTGCCGGGCAACCTGCTCAGCAAAGTGATTTAATCAACGTAGCCCAACTGACATCGCAGTACTACGTGCTGCAACCGGAAGCAGGCAATGCCGCTCATGCGGTGAAATTCGGCACCTCAGGCCATCGCGGCAGTGCGTTGCGCCAAAGCTTCAATGAAGCCCACATTCTGGCCATCGCTCAGGCGATTGCTGAAGTACGCCGTCAGCAAGGCACCACTGGCCCTTGCTATGTGGGTAAAGATACCCATGCCCTGTCTGAACCGGCGTTTATTTCCGTGCTGGAAGTGCTGACGGCCAACGGTGTGGACGTGGTGATTCAGGAAAACAACGGTTTTACCCCAACGCCGGCGGTTTCACATGCGATCCTGTGCTACAACCGCAAGGGCGGCGCGCATGCTGATGGCATCGTCATCACTCCGTCGCACAATCCGCCAGAAGACGGCGGCATCAAATATAATCCACCTAACGGCGGCCCGGCCGACACCAATCTGACTTCGGTGATCGAAAAACGTGCCAACGAACTGCTTGAGCTTAAGCTTCAGGGCGTTCAACGCCAAACGTTGGCTCAGGCCTGGAACAGCGGCCATTTGCATGCGCAGGATCTGGTGCAGCCGTATGTGGAAGGGCTGGTTGAGGTGGTTGATATGCCAGCCATTCAGCGCGCAGGCCTGAAACTGGGTGTCGATCCGCTTGGCGGTTCCGGCATTGCCTACTGGCAGCGCATTGCTGAGCATTACAAACTGGATCTGACGCTGGTGAACGACTCCATCGATCAGACCTTCCGCTTTATGCACCTCGATCACGACGGCATTATCCGCATGGATTGCTCGTCCGAGTCGGCCATGGCAGGCCTGCTGGCGCTGCGTGACAAGTTTGATCTGGCGTTTGCCAACGATCCTGACTACGACCGCCACGGTATCGTCACGCCAAAAGGCCTGATGAACCCGAACCACTATCTGGCCGTCGCGATTAATTACCTGTTCCAGCATCGTCCACGCTGGGGCGCTGACGTTGCCGTCGGTAAAACGCTGGTTTCCAGCGCGATGATTGACCGCGTGGTGGCCGATCTGGGCCGTAAGCTGGTGGAAGTACCGGTCGGTTTCAAATGGTTTGTTGATGGCTTGTTCGACGGCAGCTTCGGTTTTGGCGGTGAAGAAAGCGCCGGGGCATCGTTCCTGCGTTTCGATGGTACGCCATGGTCCACCGATAAAGACGGTATTATCATGTGCTTGCTGGCGGCAGAAATCACCGCCGTAACCGGTGAGAATCCACAGCACCACTATGATGGGCTGGCTGAGCGCTTTGGTGCGCCGAGCTACAACCGTTTGCAGGCACCGGCCACTTCGGCGCAGAAAGCGGCGCTGTCCAAACTGTCACCCGATATGGTCAAGGCCAGTATGTTGGCTGGCGATCCTATCACCGCACGCCTGACGGCTGCGCCGGGTAACGGGGCGTCGATTGGCGGGCTGAAAGTGATGACCGACAACGGCTGGTTTGCCGCGCGTCCTTCAGGTACTGAAGAAGCGTACAAGATCTATTGCGAAAGCTTCCTGGGTGCTAAGCACCGCGAGAAGATCGAGCATGAAGCGGTTGAGATCGTCAGCGCTGTGTTAGCTTCAGCCAAATAATCTCTGCTTCCACGTTGAAAAAGCGCTGTTTTTACAGCGCTGAGCTTGATGACAAAATGGTATTAAGCCCGAGATACCCGGGCCTAGCGCACCGAGGGGCGCTCCGGCGGCTTACGCCGCTACGACCCCTTCGGCACGCTCTCCCTAATAACGGGCTTTGTCAGCAGTCTGAGCGCTGTTTTTACAGCGCTTTTTTTGTGCCTGTAGTTTCAGGGCATAAAGCGATAGCCGACGCCGGTCTCCGTCAGTAAATGCTTGGGGCGCGCTGGGTCGGCCTCCAGCTTTTGCCGCAGATGGCCCATATAGATACGCAGATAGTGATTGTGCTCGACGTAATTTGGCCCCCAGACGTGGCTCAGCAACTGGCGTTGGGTGATCACCTTGCCGGAATTGGCCAGCAGTTCGGCCAGTAAGCGGAATTCGATGGGGGTCAGATGCAGATCTTCATCATTGCGCAACACGCGGCGGTTGATCAGATCAACGGTAATTTCAGAAAAGGTCACCAACGGGCTTTCCTGCTGACTACTTGAGTGGCGGCGCAGTGCCACCCGCACGCGAGCCAGCAGTTCGCCAATCCCAAAAGGCTTGCTGAGATAATCATCGGCCCCGGCATCCAGCGCGGCAATCTTGTCTTCTTCTGCATGGCGGGCTGAAAGCACGATCACCGGAATAGCACTCCATTGCCGCAGATCGCGGATATAGTTCAGCCCGTCGCCGTCCGGCAACCCCAAATCGAGGATAATCAGATCCGGCTTGCGCGTACCGGCTTCGATCAGCCCACGCTGCAAGGTTTCGCTTTCAAATACCCGTAAACCTTCGTTTTCCAGCGCGGTACGCACGAAACGACGGATCTCTTTCTCATCTTCAACAATCAGAATGTTGGTTGGCGTGGTGGTCACAGTGCCTCATCATCTATAAGTCAAAGCCTTCACCTTCCAGCTCGGGCGGGGTTTCCAGCGGCAGCATAAAGTGGAAACTGGCACCGCCATTTTCGCCGTTTTCTGCCCAGATGCGGCCGCCGTGTACTTCAATAATGGCACGGCAAATCGCCAACCCCAAACCGACGCCCGGAATAGCGGATTCTTTATTACCACGGGAGAACTTATCAAAAATAAGCTGCTTCTGCTCAGCGGGGATACCGGGGCCGTTGTCCCACACTTCCACTTCCAGCCATTCAGGCAGTATACGGGCGCGGATGCCGATAACCGCCTCGGCACCGGCGTATTTATTGGCGTTTTCCAACAGGTTGGTGAATACCCGTTCCAGCAGGCTGCCATCGCAGTTGATCAGCACCATCTCGGGGGGCAGTTCAACCTTGATCTCGTGCAGGGTCAGCAGCGGTTCCAGCATATGCAGCGATGCCCCGACGATCTCCTCCAACGACTGCCACTCTTTACGCAGGTTAAAACCACCGGACTGAATGCGCGCCATATCCAGCAGGTTATTCACCAGCCGGGTAGTGCTTAACACCTGTTGGCGGATCTGGCTGGCCTGCGGTGCGTGGCTAGAGCCTTCGGCAGCCAGATCCAGCGTCAGGATTTCCGCCTGGCCAAACAGCACGGTGAGCGGCGTGCGCAGATCGTGCGAGAGGGCGGCCAGCAGGGAGTTACGCAGTTGCTCGCGTTCGGTATCCAGCTTGGCCGCTTCGGCGCTGCGTGCCAGATGCAGGCGTTCCAATGCGCTGGCGATCAGCACGGCAAAGGTTTGCAGCAGGCGCTGTTGCTCTGGCACCATCAGTTGGCGCAGGTTGGTGGGCTCGATTGCCAGCAGACCGAAGGTTTGCTTTGAGGTCTTGAGCGGTAACAACTGGTAAGGCACGCCGGGCAGCGTATCGGTCCCTGCACCCGCAGGCAGGCCTTTGTCGTAACTCCAACGGGCAATGGCTTCGTCCACCGACAGCATGCCGCCTTCTTCCCCCACCATTTGCTTCAATGAACCGTCTTCCTGCGGCAATAACAGCAGGGTTTTTGCCTGAAAACTGCTGGAAAGGAAGTGGCGGCTGGTTTTGGCGATATCCTCACTGTTCAGCGCCTGGCTAAGTCCGCGGGACATTTCATACAGATGCCGAGCCCGCTGTTCCCGGTAACGAGCTACCCTCGCCTGGTAGCGTACACCGGCGGTCAGGTTACCGATGGTGATGCCGACGGTCAGCATCACGGCGAACGTCAGCAGATATTGCACATCGCTGACGGCAAATGACCACTCCGGTTGCACAAAAAACAGATCGAAACTGGCGACGTTGATGACTGCCGCAAACACCGACGGCCAGCGGCCAAAGAACAGGGCAACGATGGCGACACCCAATAAATAGACCATCACCAGGTTGGCTGAATCAAAGCCCGGCAATAGCCATTGCGAGAGCAGCGTAATGATGGCGCAAAGCGCCACGGCAAGCGCGCAGCCGCGCAGCTGGAAACGCCATTTCTCGCTAAAGGTACGGTTGTCGTGCTCCTTACTTTGCGGTAAGGGGGCATCGTTTTCCAATGCGACGATCACCAGATCGAGATCCGGGCCGAGATGGCCTAGACGATCGGCAAAGCTGCCGCGCATTTTCCAACGCTGTTCGCCCCGACGGCCGATAATGATTTTGCCCAGGTTATGTTCACGGGCGTAGCGCAGCACGGCGCGTTCTTCTGAAGGATCGGAAAGGGTAGCGGTTTCTGCCCCGAGTTCCTGCGCCAACCGTAACGCACGCAAAATCGCCCGGCGTTGGTTCTCCGGTAAGCGATGTAATTTTGGGGTTTCCACATAAACCGCATGCCAGTGGCAACCGAGGCGGGCAGCCAGGCGAGCGGCGATGCGCACCAGCTTTTCGCTGCCGCTGTTGTGGCCGACGCACAGCAGGATGCTGTCGCGGGTATGCCAGACTTTTTCCCGCCCTTGGCTGTCGCGAAAAGCCCGCATCTGATCATCGACGCGATCGGCAGTGCGGCGCAATGCCAGTTCGCGCAGGGCGATCAGGTTACCTTTACGGAAGAAGTGCTCAATGGCCCGTTCGGCCTGGCCGGGAATATAGACTTTGCCCTCATTCAACCGCTGGCGCAGATCGTCTGGCGGCAAGTCCACCAGCACCACTTCGGTAGCCTCATCAAAGACGTGATCGGGCACCGTTTCTCTGACCCGCACGCCGGTCACGCCACCCACAATGTCATTGAGGCTTTCGAGATGCTGCACGTTAACGGTGGTCAGCACGTCAATCCCGGCATCCAGCAGTTCTTCCACATCCTGCCAGCGTTTCGGGTGGCGCGAACCGTAAGCATTGCTGTGCGCCAGTTCATCCATCAGGATCAGGGCCGGGTGGCGCGCCAAAGCGGCATCGAGATCGAACTCATGCACTAAGCGCCCCCGGTGCTGGATGCGCTTTTGGGGCAGAACCGATAACCCTTCCAGCAACGCGGCGGTTTCGCTGCGGCCGTGGGTTTCCACCACTCCAATCAGCACATCAAGCCCCTGGGCACGCTGGCGCTGCGCCTCTTGCAGCATCGCATAGGTTTTGCCTACCCCGGCACAGGCACCGAAAAAGACTTTCAGCTTGCCGCGCGGCTTTTCATTGGCTAACGCCAGCAGGCTGTCGGGATCGGGGCGTTGCTGTTCTTCATCCACCATCAGGAGTTCCTTTTATACCTAGGCAAACTTTTATTTCAGTGCATCCAGCGCCAGATTCAGCTTCAGCACGTTGACCACCGATTCCCCGATAAAGTTGGGGGTGGCACGCTCGGTGTTTTGCTCAATCAGCTTGGCGATCTGTTCCGTCGGTAACTGACGGGCATTGGCTACCCGAGCCAACTGATACTGCGCTGCTGCCACCGAAATCTGCGGATCCAGCCCGCTGCCGGAAGCGGTCAGCAGATCGGTCGGAATTGGCCCGCTCATCGCTGGGTTGGCCTGGCGCAGCTGTTTCACCCGTTCGGCGATGGCTTTATCCAGCGCCGGGTTGGTGGTGGCCAAATTGCTGCCACCGGATGCCATGGCATTATAAGCCGAATCGGCGGTGGCAGAAGGGCGGCCCCAGAAATACTCTGGTTTGGCGAAGTTCTGGCCGATCAACGCCGAACCGACCGCTTTATCCCCTTGATACAGCAGCGAACCGTTGGCGGTATTGCTGAACACCAGCTGTGACAGCCCGGTGGTCAGCAGCGGATAGGCGATGCCGGTGATCAGCGTCAGCAGAATCAGCATTACCAGTGAAGGGCGTAAGTAAGACATCATCATTTCCTCATTATCTTAACCGGCCATATGCAGCGCGGTTAGCAGCAGATCGATCAGCTTGATACCGACAAACGGCACCAACAGCCCACCCAAACCGTACAGCCACAGATTACGCCGCAGCAGTGCCGCTGCGCTCATCGCTTTATAACTCACCCCGCGCAGCGCCAGTGGGATAAGGAATACAATCACCAGCGCGTTGAAGATCACCGCCGACATAATGGCGGATGACGGTGAATGCAGGTTCATGATGTTCAACGCATTCAGTTGCGGATAGGTAGCGGCAAATGCCGCCGGAATAATGGCAAAGTATTTCGCCACATCGTTGGCAATGCTGAAGGTGGTCAACGAACCGCGCGTCATCAGCATCTGTTTGCCGATATGCACCACTTCGATCAGCTTGGTGGGGTTGGAGTCCAAATCCACCATGTTGCCTGCTTCTTTGGCTGCCTGGGTGCCGGAGTTCATGGCAACCGCCACGTCGGCCTGTGCCAGCGCTGGGGCATCGTTGGTGCCGTCACCGGTCATCGCAACCAGGCGGCCTTCGGCCTGATATTGGCGGATCAGCGCCAGTTTGGCTTCGGGGGTAGCTTCTGACAGAAAATCGTCCACCCCGGCTTCGGCAGCGATGGCAGCGGCGGTCAGGCGGTTATCCCCGGTAATCATCACCGTTTTGATGCCCATTTTGCGCAGTTCGGCAAAGCGCTCTTTAATCCCACCTTTCACGATATCTTTCAATGCCACCACGCCCAGCACGCGCGGCCCTTCGGCCACCACCAGCGGTGTACCGCCGGTGCGTGCCACGCTTTCCACCAGATCGTCGACGGCACGCGGGAAGTGGCCGTGATTCGATTCCACGTGGCGGCGAATGGCATCGACGGCCCCTTTACGGATCATCCGATCCTGCACGTTAACGCCGCTCATGCGGGTTTGCGCAGAGAAGGGCACAAAGGTGGCGTTCAAGGCCTGCAAATCACGTTCACGCAGGTTGAAGCGCTGCTTCGCCAGCACCACAATGCTGCGGCCTTCTGGGGTTTCATCCGCCAGTGAGGAAAGCTGCGCGGCATCGGCTAGCTCCTGCTCTTTAACGCCCGGCGCAGGCAGAAACTCAGAGGCTTGGCGGTTACCCAGCGTGATGGTGCCGGTTTTATCCAGCAGCAATACATCAACGTCACCGGCGGCTTCCACCGCCCGGCCGCTGGTGGCAATCACGTTGGCCCCCAGCATGCGGCTCATCCCGGCCACGCCGATGGCGGACAGCAACCCACCGATGGTGGTGGGGATCAGGCAAACCAGCAACGCCACCAATACCGTGATGGAGACCACGGTGCCGCTGCCTGCCGCTTCCACGCTGTATTGCGAGTAAGGGAACAGGGTGGCGGTTGCCAGTACGAAGACGATGGTCAAGGCGATCAGCAGAATGGTCAGCGCCACCTCATTGGGCGTTTTACGGCGTTTAGCCCCTTCCACCATGGCGATCATGCGATCGAGGAAAGTTTCACCTGGGTTCACGCTGCACTGCACCACCAACCAGTCAGACAGCACGCGTGTCCCGCCGGTGACCGAAGAGAAGTCGCCGCCGGATTCGCGGATCACCGGCGCGGACTCACCGGTAATAGCGCTTTCATCCACCGAGGCTCCACCTTCCAGCACTTCACCGTCGCACGGGATGGTGTCACCGGCTTCCACCAGTACGATATCCCCTTTGCGCAGGCTTTCGGCAGACACCTTCTCGCTGGCCGCATCGCGTTTCGCGTTGGCAAGCTTCTTCGCCCAACTGGTTTTTTTGGTGCCTTTCAGGCTTTCGGCCTGGGCTTTACTGCGCCCTTCGGCCAAGGCTTCGGCAAAGTTGGCAAACAGCACGGTAAACCACAGCCACAGCGAGATACTGCCGGTGAAAGCGGCGTTACCGTCGGTTTTGCCTGCCAGAATAGTTAACCAGATGGCGCTGGTCAGGATGCTGCCGATATACACCACGAACATCACCGGGTTGCGCCACTGCACACGCGGATCCAGCTTTTTCGCCGCATCAATCAGCGCGGTACGGAGTAATGCTGGCTCAAACAGCGCACGTTGTTTACGAGTCATCGTTTTGTTCTCTCTATGACTGTGAGTTTGCCAACCAAAGCTGTAAATGCTCGGCTACCGGGCCCAGCGCCAGCGCTGGAACAAAGGTCAATGCACCGACCAGCAGGATGGTGCCGATCAGCAGGCCGATAAACAGCGGCCCGTAAGTCGGCAACGTACCGTTACCCGCTGGTTGGCGTTTTTTGACGCACAGAGAGCCTGCAATCGCTAATACCGGCAGGATCACCCCGAAGCGGCCGACGAACATGGCCAAGGCCAGCAGCAGGTTATAGAACGGCGTATTGACGCTTAAACCGGCGAAGGCGCTGCCGTTGTTGTTGGCGGCGGAAGACAGGGCATACAGCACTTCACTGAAACCATGCGCGCCGGGGTTGAGAATGCCTGCGCGACCTGCGTCGGTGGCAATCGCCAGCGCGGTTCCCAACAACACCAGCGTCGGGGTAACCAGGATCGCCAGCGCGGTCATTTTCATGTCATAAACATCAATTTTCTTACCGAGATATTCCGGGGTGCGGCCAATCATCAGCCCGGCAATAAACACCGTCAGCAGCACGAACAGCAGCATGCCGTACAGGCCGGAACCAACGCCGCCGAACACCACTTCACCAATCTGCATCAACCACATTGGCACCAGGCCGCCCAGCGGGGTAAAGGAGTCGTGCATGGCGTTGACGGCACCGCAGGAGGCCGCCGTGGTGACCACCGAGAACATGCTGGAGGCGAGAATGCCGAAGCGGGATTCTTTGCCTTCCATATTGATATTGCTGGCGCTGCCCAGTGCGCTCAGATGCGGGTTACCTGCCAGCTCGGCGTACATCACCACGATCACCGCAATCACGAAGATCAGCGCCATCGCCCAGATCAGCGCATGGCCCTGGCGGTTTTCACCGGCGACCTGACCAAAAGCGAAGCACAGTGCGCAAGGGATCAGGAAGATCGCCAACATCTGCACAAAGTTGGTCAGCACCGTCGGGTTCTCGAACGGGTGCGCGGAGTTAGCCCCGAAAAAACCACCGCCGTTGGTGCCGAGCATTTTGATCGCTTCCTGCGAGGCCACCGGCCCCATCGGCAGCGTTTGTTGCGCACCTTCTAATGTGTTCAGATGCAGGTAAGGCAGCAAGTTTTGTAGTGAGCCCTGGCTGACAAAAAACAGCGCGATGAGCAGCGCCAGCGGCAACAGCACATACAGAGTAATACGCAGGATGTCGATCCAGGCATTACCGATGGTGGCACTGGAGCGGCGGGCAAACGCGCGGATCAGAGCAAAGGCCACAGCAATACCGGTGGCGGCAGACAGGAAGTTCTGCACCGTCAGCCCAACCATCTGGCTGAGATAGCTGAGGGTGTTTTCACCGCTGTAAGCCTGCCAGTTGGTGTTGGTGACAAAACTGACGGCGGTATTGAAGGCCAGATCCCAAGGCAATCCGGCGAATCCTTGCGGGTTAAGCGGCAATGAACCTTGGGCCATCAGCAGTACAAACAGCAGTACTAGCCCGAGGATATTGAACCACATGATCGCTAAGGCATACTGCCACCAGTTCATTTCTGCGGTGTCACTACCGCAACAGCGCCAGACGGCGCTTTCAAAATGACGCAGCACCGGTAGCGGTTCGCCTTCGATCAGCCGGGCGATAAAGCCACCCAGTGGACGGGCCAGCAACAGAAGCACCAGCATAAAGCTGGCAATCAGTAAGAAGGCTGAAGCTGCCATCAGAAGTCCTCCGCATTAAACAGGGCATAAATCAAATAACCCAACAGCAGCAGAACCAACAGCGCACCACCAATAACGCTGAAATTCACGGGACACCTCCAGAGGTGTTGTTTTGGATACGCTGAGTGTAGGGAGCGGGGTGGAAAGAAAATGAAAAAATAGCGCTGAGAGGTGTAAAGAAAGTATAAAAATGGCTGAAATTAAAGCAGAAAAGTTCATTTTGTAGCCGTGAAAGTCGACGTAATCGGTGTTGTTACTGTCATTTAGGGGAGAAAAAACATGTCATCGGCGAGCAACCATCATGCAACCTGAATTAAGTTTGTTATTAACTTTGATGTAACAAAATTACGTGATTGCGCTTTTTTTGCGATTTTTTAACCAGTTTGGTGGTCGGATGAGTAGTAAAATTACAACAACTGCGGTAAAATTTTGCTCAGTTTTCAAATCATCTTAATTTTAATTTTTACGCCCGTACGGTTTCCTGATAGTTCCGCCGCAGGTGTTTTCAAGGAGGTTCGCATGTCTAACTATCACGCCTATCCGTTGCATCGGATCTTCCTGCGCCGTAGCGCAGTGCTTCTGGCGCTGCTGCTGACTTTACCGGTGATGCTGTTCTTTTCAGATCGCGCCCGTTTTTACAGCTATTTGCACCGTGTCTGGTCAAAAACCAGTGATAAACCGGTCTGGTTGCAGCAGGCAGAGTCCGCGTCTGGCGATTTTTATTGATTGCTGCGAGCGTACCCGCACTGAAACCCTCGTCAATTTTGGCGGGGGTTTTTTGTTTGTGCATTACTAGGTCGTACTAACGCGCGAATTCCTCTACACTTTTTGCATCATCTAACATTTTAGGGCGTGAAATATGAGTGACAAAATTCCGGTAGGGATTAGCGCTTGCCTGTTGGGCGGGACAGTACGTTTTGATGGTGGTCACAAGCGGTTCGCGTTTGCCGTTGAGCAATTAGCCCCTTATGTGCGCTTCGAACCCATCTGCCCGGAAATGGCGATTGGTTTGCCCGCGCCGCGGCCAGCGCTGCGGCTGATGAAAAAGCAGCAAGAGACGGTGCTGTGCAACAGTAATGACAGCACGGTAGATGTCACCGATAAGATGCAGCAATTCTCCGAGCAGCGTGTTGCCGGCCTACAGGATTTATGCGGTTATATCGTCTGCGCCAAATCGCCCAGTTGCGGTATGGAGCGGGTTAAGGTGTACGGTGAGAATGGCGAAGGGGCGCGCAAAAGCGGCGTTGGGCTGTTCACCGCCGAACTGATGCGCCAGATGCCGTGGCTACCGGTAGAGGAAGATGGCCGCCTGAACGATCCGGTGCTGCGTGAGAACTTTGTTGAGCGGGTGTTTGCGCTCTATGAGCTGAACATGCTGTGGCGTAAAGGCCTGACGCGCGGCGGGCTGATCGCTTTCCACAGTCGTTATAAACTTTCACTGCTGGCACATTCACAACCCGAATACCGCGAACTGGGGCGTTTTGTGGCAGGCATTGAAAAGTGGGCATCGCTGGAAGAGTTTACCGTGGAGTACCGCAGCCGCTTGATGGCGTTGTTGCGGCACAAAGCGACTCGCCGTAACCACACCAACGTGCTGATGCATGTGCAGGGCTACTTCCGCCGCCAGCTCAGTTCCGCTCAGCGTCAGGAACTGGCGCAATTAATCGATCGTTATCGCCAGGGGATGCAACCTTTGCTGGCCCCTATCACCCTGTTGAAACATTACATGGCTGAATATCCTGATAGCTATCTGGCGCAGCAGCGCTATTTCGAACCCTACCCGGAAGCGCTGCGTTTGCGTTATGGCCATTAATCAGCAAGGAATGCTATGACTACCCATCTGGT
This sequence comes from Serratia sp. HNCC26DJ206, assembly GCF_057180605.1. Taxonomy (NCBI): domain Bacteria; kingdom Pseudomonadati; phylum Pseudomonadota; class Gammaproteobacteria; order Enterobacterales; family Yersiniaceae; genus Serratia; species Serratia sp. HNCC26DJ206. The sequence goes on along the minus strand of NZ_JBXUGP010000015.1, from coordinate 9,194 downwards.
CTGGTTGCGTAACGATCTGCGTGTTACCGACAACAAAGCGCTACAGGCTGCCTGTCGCGATCCTGATGCCAAGGTACTGGCGGTGTTTGTTGCTACGCCTGGGCAGTGGCAACAGCATGAGATGGCACCGCGCCAGGCGGCCTTTATCTACGCTAACCTGTTACAGGTTCAGCAGGCGTTGGCGGAGCGCGGTATTGAGCTGATTTGCCATCAATGCCACGATTTTGCTGATTCAGCGCGCTGGCTGGTGGATTTCTGCCAGCAGCGGCAGATCACCGCGCTGTTTTACAACCGCCAGTATGAAATCAATGAGCGCCAGCGTGATGCGCTGCTTGAACAACAGCTGGCGGGCAAGGTGATTTGCCACAGCTTTGACGATAGCCTGCTGTTACCTCCGGGCAGCGTGCAAACCGGCAGTGGCGAAATGTACAAGGTTTACACGCCGTTTCGCCGGGCGTTTATCCAACGCCTGACCGAATCCGATGTCAGTTCATTGCCTGCCCCGCGTTCACGCGGCGAAGCGGTGAAAGTTACCGTGCCGGAGGCCTTCGATTATCCCTTAGCGGATGTAGGGAGTGCTTACCCGGCCGGTGAAGAGGCGGCATTGCAACGCTTGCGGACTTTCTGCCGCGAACAGGTGCAGGATTATGCAAAGCTGCGCGATCTGCCGGCGATAGCCGGCACCAGCAGTTTATCGCCATATCTGGCCATCGGCGTGCTGTCGCCACGGCAGTGTTTTAACCGACTGCGCGCTGAATGCCCGGAGGTGTTGGAAAACCCGGAAAGCGGCGCTTTCTGCTGGCTGAACGAACTGATCTGGCGCGAATTTTATCGTCACCTGATGGTAGCGCATCCTGCGTTATGCAAGCACCGTCCCTTTATTGAGTGGACCGATAGGGTAACCTGGAAAGCCGATGACAAGGCGCTATTGGCTTGGCAACAGGGCCTGACCGGTTACCCGATTGTTGATGCCGCTATGCGCCAGCTCAATCAAACCGGTTGGATGCACAACCGCTTACGGATGATCAGCGCCAGTTTTCTGGTAAAGGATCTGTTGATCGACTGGCGTGCCGGTGAGCGTTATTTCATGTCTCAACTGCTGGATGGCGATCTGGCGGCCAATAACGGTGGCTGGCAGTGGGCTGCTTCTACCGGTACCGATGCCGCACCTTATTTCCGTATTTTTAATCCAACCACACAGGGCGAACGTTTTGATCCGCAAGGCACTTTTATCCGTAAATGGTTGCCTGAACTCACGGATGTACCGGACAATGATATTCACCAACCCCATCGCTGGGCAGAAAAACAGCGACGCGTGCTGGATTACCCGCTGCCGATTGTCGATCACAAGCAGGCCCGGCTGGATACGCTGGCGGCCTTCGAAGCCGCCAAGCGAGGGGGATCTTAAAGCAACACCAAGGAGCTTCCTGATGATGAAAAAAATGCTGGCTTTGTGCCTGAGCGGGTATTCCGCACTGGCGATGGCCGGCTTTGACGTAGTGGCGCTGGGCGTCGACGGCGGCGTCAGCGATGGCAATCTGACCTCTTACCTGATCCGCAGCGACAAGCAAACGCAATATCTGGCACTGGATGCCGGTTCATTGCTGCCGGGCATTGCCAAGGGGCTGCAAAAGGGCAGCTTCCCGCAGGTGACGCCTGAATTGGCGGCCCCTTATACTCCGCAGGGCTATGTGTTCCGCCAACTGATCGACAGTTACTTTATCAGCCACGCACACTTGGATCATGTCGCCGGGTTGATCATCGGCTCACCGCAAGACAACAAGAAAACCCTTTATGCGCAGGCGGATACCGTTCTGACGCTGCGCAACCACTATTTCAACTGGAAGGCCTGGCCCAACTTTACCGATGCGGGTAATGGCGCGCGGCTGGGGACCTACCGTTTGCAAACGGTACGCCCGCAACAGCGAGTTACCCTGGGGCTGACCGGCTTGAGCGGCGTGATGTATCCGCTCAGCCACGATCGCTACCCTTCTTCAATGTTGCTGATTAGCGATCGCGAAGGCTCATTTGCCTATTTTGGTGATACGGGTCCAGATGTCTTGGAACAGTCACGCAACCTCGATGCCATCTGGCGTGTGTTAGGGCCACTGATTGAGCAGAAGAAGCTGAAAGGTATGATTATCGAAACCTCTTACCCTAACGGCGTGGAAGATAAATCGCTCTATGGTCATCTGACCCCAGCCTGGTTGCTGAAAGAGCTGAAAAACTTGCAGCAATATATTGGTGAGGAAGGTTCGCTGAAAGATCTGCCCATCGTGATCAGCCATATCAAACCCAGCCTGAAGCAGGGGGAGGATGTGCGTGCTACCATCAGGCAGCAGCTAGAGCAGGGTAATAAGCTGGGGGTGAAGTTTATGGTGATGGAGCAGGGCGACCGGCAACAATTTTGAATATACCCGTCGTCTTTCAAGTTGCAGGGGTGTTGGCTGCGTTACTCGGCCCATGCTGGGCCTCGTCCCTTCGGGACCGCTGCAAGCAGCGTTCAAATCTGCTTTCGCAGATTTGTCACTCACCCCAGTCACTTGACTTCTGTAAGCTCCTGGGGATGATGAGCCTCATGGCTGAGGCTCCCCCATACGAGCCAGCGCAAGCGCTGTTCAAATCGGTCTCTGACCGATTTGTCACTCAGTTGTCGCCTACCTGCATCTTGAAATCCATAGGGTAAAAAAAGTGAGATGAGTATGCATAACCTCGATCTGGAAAATCTGATTAACACCGAGCTGAACTGCGCCGCTTTTCAGGACTATGGGCCAAATGGCCTACAGGTGGAAGGGCGCGCGCAGGTGCAGCGTATTGTCACCGGCGTGACGGCGTGTCAGGCGCTGCTTGATGCCGCCGTGGAACATCAGGCCGATGCCATTGTGGTGCATCACGGTTATTTCTGGAAAAACGAAGCGCCGTCGGTGCGCGGCATGAAACGTAATCGGCTGAAAACGCTGTTGAGCAATGATATCAATCTGTACGGCTATCACCTGCCGCTGGACGCGCACCCGCTGCTGGGCAATAACGCCCAACTGGCCAAGATGCTCGGGATCCGCGTGCTGGGTGAGGTTGAATCTTTGCTACCGCACGGTGAGTTTGAACAACCGCTAAGTGGCAGTGAGCTGCAACAGCGTATCGAAAATTGCTTGGGCCGCACAGTGTTGCACTGTGGCGATAATGCGCCGGAACAGATCCGCAAAGTGGCCTGGTGCACCGGCGGTGGTCAGAGCTTTATCGACAGCGCCGCACGGTTTGGTGTCGATGCCTTTATCAGCGGCGAGGTTTCTGAACAAACCATCCATACGGCGCGGGAAATGGGCTTGCACTTCTTTGCCGCAGGCCACCATGCCACCGAACGCGGTGGGATCAAGGCGCTCGGAGAGTGGTTGGCGCAGCAGCATGGCTTTGATGTGACCTTTATCGATATCCCGAATCCTGCCTGATTTCCCCTTACGGGTTCGCTTGGCCGAACCCGTAACCCATTCTAAACCCTTACTTTAGCAAAGGTTGTTCTATTGACAGCCGGGCCGCCGTCACGCATAACTGATGCGTTTTGCAATAAATAAGGAGAACAAGGTGCAGCGAGCACAATATTACCTGTTAGGGGAAAGAGCAGTCGTGCTTGAATTGGCACCACCGGTTACGTTGCAGAGTCAGCAACGTATTTGGGCATTGGCGGAAAAGCTTAACCACCATACTGACGTGCGCGAAGTGGTTCCAGGCATGAATAACCTGACGCTGCTGCTGTATACGCCGCAGGCGGATGCCGAAGCCATGTTGGAGCTGTTGCGGCAGGGGTGGGAGGATAATGAAAGCCTGGTACCGGAATCCCGCGATGTGGATATACCGGTGATCTACGGCGGGGAGGATGGCCCCGATCTGCACGAGGTAGCACAGTACACCGGCATGACGCCGCAGCAGGTGGTGGAATGCCATTCCTCGGTGGCCTACGTGGTGTATTTCCTCGGTTTTCAGCCGGGTTTCACCTATCTGGGTGGCATGCCGGAACGGCTGGCGATGCCGCGTCGGGCGGAGCCGCGCCTGTCGGTTGCTGCCGGTTCGGTGGGCATCGGCGGCGGCCAGACGGGGATTTATCCGCTCGTCACGCCCGGTGGCTGGCAACTGATTGGCCGTACGCCGCTTGCCCTGTTTAATCCCAATGAAATGCCGCCGACGCTGTTACGCCCTGGCGACAACGTGCGCTTTGTGCCGCAGAAGGAGGGAGTATGCTGAAAATTCTGCGTGCCGGTATTTACACCACGGTTCAGGATTTGGGCCGTAACGGTTTTCGCCGCTTGGGGATTAGCCAGGGCGGGGCACTGGATGTGCCTGCGCTGAAAATCGCTAATCTGCTGGTGGGCAACTCAGTAGAGGCCGCCGGGTTGGAGGTCACGCTTGGGCAGTTCAGCGCTGAATTTACCCAAAATGGTTGGATCGCCCTGACCGGTGCCGGTTGCGATGCCCAGTTGGATGGCAACTCGCTGTGGACGGGGTGGCGTTACCCGGTCAAAAAAGGCCAAAAGCTGACGCTGAAAACGCCTAAACGCGGCATGCGTAGTTATCTGGCGGTGTCGGGCGGAATTGCGGTGCCAGAGATGCTGGGGTCGCGCAGTACCGATTTAAAAGCCGGTTTCGGCGGGTTTGGTGGGCGACAACTGAAAGATGGCGACGTTTTACCCTTGGGTAATAGCCACAAATTACCGGTTAATAGCCTAGGCGTGAAACAGTTGCTGTTCAACAACCGCATCCGGGCGTTACCAGGGCCGGAATATCACGAGTTCAGCCAAGAAGCGCAGGATGCCTTTTGGCGCACGGCCTGGCAGCTCAGCCCGCAAAGTAACCGGATGGGATATCGTCTGCATGGCAGCACTGCGCTGGCAAGAACCACTGAGCGTGAAATGCTCTCCCATGGGTTGTTGCCGGGCGTGGTGCAGGTGCCACATAACGGCCAGCCGATCGTGCTGATGGCCGATGCACAGACCACCGGTGGCTATCCGCGTATTGCCTGCGTGATTGAAGCCGATCTCTACCATTTGGCGCAGATTAGATTGGGTGAGGCTATTCACTTTATCCCCTGCACATTGGCCGACGCGCAGCGTGCCAAAGCCGAGCAGGATCACTTTATTCAACAGATTGCCTGGGGGTTAAATGATCGTTGATTTGAACGCCGATCTCGGCGAAGGCTGTGCCAATGATGAGGCGTTGCTGCAACTGGTCAGCTCCGCCAATATCGCCTGTGGCTTCCATGCCGGTGATGCGCAAACCATGCGTCAGTCGGTGCGCTGGGCGCTGCAATACGGGGTGGCTATTGGTGCACACCCAAGTTTCCCCGATCGGGAAAACTTTGGCCGTACCCGCATGCAGTTACCTGCGGAAACGGTTCACGCGCAGGTGGTTTATCAGCTTGGTGCGCTGGCGGCGATCGCCCGTGCTGAAGGCGGCAAAATGGTGCATGTGAAACCCCACGGCATGTTGTATAACCAGGCTGCCGTGGAGCCCGAGTTGGCGGAAGCTATTGCCCGTGCCGTGCTGGCGGTGGATCCTGCATTACGTTTGGTTGGCTTGGCTGGCAGTGAGTTGATTCGTGCCGGAGAGAAACTGGGGTTGGCGACGCGGCAGGAAGTGTTTGCCGATCGCGGTTATCAGACCGATGGCACTTTGGTGCCGCGCGGTCAGCCTGGTGCGTTGATCGCCAGTGATGAGCTGGCGCTGGAGCAAACGCTGGAGATGGTGCGTCATCATCGGGTACGCACCGTGGCAGGAACCTGGGCCGCCGTTCAGGCCGAAACGGTTTGTCTGCATGGCGATGGTGAACATGCGTTGGCCTATGCCCGCAAGCTGCGTGAGAGCTTTGCCGCACAGCAGATCCGCGTCAGTGCGGATTAACCTGGCTGTATTGTTATAAAAATAAGAAACACAACCTATAAGGGATGAAAACTATGGAACAAGCAGTAAACCTCTGGCCACTGATCGGCATTGCCGCCATCGTGGTTGGATTCGTTCTACGCTTTAACCCGGTGCTGGTGGTGATCGCCGCCGGGATTATCACCGGGCTGGCGGCACTGATGCCGCTAGACGTGATTCTGGAAAAACTGGGGGAGGGTTTTATCAATACCCGTAACCTGCCGTTGATCCTGCTGTTACCGTTGGCGGTTATCGGCCTGTTGGAACGTCACGGTCTGAAGGAACGTGCGCAGGCGTGGATCGCCAAAATCAAAAGTGCCACCGCCGGGCGTTTGCTGATCGTCTATCTGTTCGTGCGTGAAGCCACCGCAGCGATGGGGCTGACCAGTCTGGGCGGCCATCCACAGATGGTGCGCCCGCTGTTGGCACCGATGGCCGAAGGCGCAACGGAAAACCGCTACGGTGATCTGCCTGAGCATGTGCGCCATCGGCTGCGTGCGATGTCTGCGGCAACCGATAACGTCGGTTTGTTCTTTGGTGAAGATATCTTCGTGGCTTTTGGCGCGATCATCTTTATGCATAACTTTATGCTGGAATCCGGCGGTATTCAGACCGAGCCGCTGCATATTGCGCTATGGGGGATCCCAACGGCGATCTTTGCCTTCCTGATCCACGCGTTCCGTTTGTATCGCATGGATAAGCAACTGACCGCAGAGCTGAGCAAGCTCAATCAAGCCGCGCTGCAAGCGAAAGGAGCTGGCAAATGAATTTCCAGCAACAATATCTCTACTGGCTGGCCGGTGCCGTATTACTGATCGTCGCGGTGATGTCGTTCCGCGATCGCGCTAACCCACGTCGTGTGACTACGGGTCTATTCTGGATGTTGTACGGTTTGATCTTCCTGGTGGGAGACTGGACCTACGGGCTGTTCGGCAGCGGTGCCGAAGCCAAACGCCAATTGCACATTATCGTGGGTGTGCTGGTGGTGGTGATGGCATTGATCGCCGGTTTTGGCGGTGTTCGCCTGGGTAGTTATCATCAGCGTAGTCCACAGGAGCGCGAAGCCAGCGCTCAGCGGCTGGGGAACCGCCTGTTTATTCCTGCTCTGGCCATTCCGGTGGTGACGGTGATCGGCGTGCTGCTGTTCAACAACATTCCGGCATTGCAAAATGCGGTGTTCGGTAGCGGTAATCATGCCACGCTGATCACGTTATTCTCGATGACGGTCGGCTGCGTGCTGGGCCTGCTCATTGCCGTGAAGATGACCCATGAAAAAGCCCTGCAGCCGGTGCAGGAAGCGCGCCGTCTGCTGGATTCCATCGGTTGGGCGTTTATTCTGCCGCAGATCCTGGCTACGTTGGGCTTATTGTTCACCACGGCTGGTGTTGGCACCGCGATTTCTCATCTGACGCAGGAATACCTGGCGGTAGACAACCGTTTCATCGCCGTGGCGGTATACGCTATTGGTATGGCGGTGCTGACCATGGTGATGGGCAACGCGTTTGCTGCGTTCCCGATTGTCACTGCCGGTATCGGTATCCCCATTCTGGTGCTGCAACACGGTGGTAATCCGGCGGTGATGGCGGCCATCGGCATGTTCTCCGGCTATTGCGGCACCTTGATGACGCCAATGGCGGCTAACTTCAACATTGTGCCAGCAGCATTACTGGAGCTGCCAGACAAGAACGCGGTGATCAAGGCGCAGATCCCAACCGGGGTCACTTTGCTGATAGTGAACGTCTTCTTGCTGTATTTCCTGATGTTCCTGTAGGAGGGCCTTATGCAAAAAGTATTAATCACGGGGTTTGAGCCGTTTGGCGGCGAGCAGGTGAATCCTTCCTGGGAAGTGGTGAAGCAGCTCGACGAGCGGGAAGTTGCTGGTACGCGTATCGTTGCGCGCCAACTGCCTTGCGTGTTTGGTGAAGCGTTAACGGTGCTGAACGCGGCCATTGATGAATTGCAACCAGTCTTGGTGCTGGCGGTGGGGCAGGCAGGTGGGCGCGTCGATATTACCCTGGAACGGGTGGCGATTAACGTTGATGATGCGCGTATTCCCGATAACCAAGGGCAACAGCCGATCGATCAGGCGATTGTTGAACAAGGGCCGGCGGCTTATTTCAGCACTTTGCCCATCAAGGCGATGGTGCATGCGCTGCGTGAAGCCGGGATCCCTGCTTCAGTTTCGCAGACTGCCGGAACCTACGTGTGCAATCATGTGATGTATGGTCTGCTGCATCGCTTAAGTGGGCAACAGGCAGTGAAGGGCGGTTTTATCCATATCCCGTATTTGCCGGAACAGGCCGCGTTCCACCCTGGTGCACCGAGTATGGCGGGCCAGACCGTGTTGCTTGCATTGGAATTGGCTATTTTGCTTGCGTTGCAGGTTGAGCATGATTTGAAAGTGGTGGGTGGATCAACGCATTAAGGCGTGTTCCATGGGTTAAAATCTGAGGGCTCTGTACGCAGGGCCCTTTTCAGTTAAGGAGTGTGGTATGCCAGAAGGACCGGAGATTCGCCGGGCGGCAGATAAACTGGCGGCGGTGATGATTGGCCAACCGCTGACTGAAGTCTGGTTTGCCTTTCCCCAACTGAAACACTATCAAGCTGATTTGCTTGGAGAATGTATTACCGCTATCGAACCGCGGGGAAAAGCCTTGTTAACCGATTTCTCCAACGGGTTGACGATGTACAGCCATAACCAGCTTTACGGCGTGTGGAAAGTGGTGAAAGCCGGAGAGACACCGGAAACCAAGCGCGATCTGCGCGTTCGGCTGGAAACGGCCGACTGGGCGATTTTGTTGTATAGCGCTTCTGATATCACTCTCGCACTGCGTGGCGAAATTGAGCAACATCCGTTTTTAAAACGCATCGGCCCTGACGTGCTGGACATAGCATTAACGGTGGAGCAGGTTGAACAGCGGCTGTTGTCTGCTAAATTCTGCAAGCGGCAATTGGGTGGCATGCTGCTTGATCAAACCTTTTTGGCGGGGTTGGGAAATTATCTGCGAGCTGAAATTTTGTGGCAGGCGCAATTGGCACCCAAACATAAGCCGCAGGGCTTAGCACCTGAAGAGTTACACCGATTGGCACAGGCGTTGCTGGAAATTCCCCGCTTGTCTTATCAAACTCGAGGTCAGGTGGACGATAATCGCCACCATGGCACTTTGTTCCGCTTTAATGTGTTTCATCGCAGTGGCGAACCTTGCCCACGATGTGGGGCGATGATCGAGAAAACGGTTCTGTCATCACGGCCGTTTTATTGGTGCCCGGAGTGCCAGCAATAGCTG
>NZ_JBXUGP010000014.1:0-134850 GCF_057180605.1 Serratia sp. HNCC26DJ206 | reverse complement strand
GAGCGCCATTTGGCGCTCTTTCTTTATCTGTCTGCGGGCGCCAAACATGATGTCTGGGTCACTGTGCCACTGCTTTCCAGCAACTTGAATCATTAAGGGCGTAGGCTCATTCATGACAGTGGCTCGCAACAAATACCCGCCGGCCTTTGTTGTGGCCTAACTTCGGGGTAAACTATTCTTAACTATAAAAACGTTTATCAGGACGAGTTATGCATTGCCCTTTCTGCGCTGCCGTTGATACCAAAGTTATTGATTCTCGCCTGGTGGGGGATGGATCGCAGGTGCGCCGTCGTCGCCAATGTCTGGTTTGTAACGAACGTTTTACCACTTTCGAAGTTGCCGAGCTGGTGATGCCGCGGGTGGTTAAAAGCGATGAGGTCCGTGAACCCTTCAACGAAGATAAACTGCGCCGTGGCATGCTGAAAGCGTTGGAAAAACGCCCGGTTAGCGCTGATGACGTAGAAAGCGCTATCAGCCATATCAAATCCCAGTTGCGTGCTACCGGTGAACGTGAAGTTCCCACCAAAATGGTCGGCAATCTGGTGATGGATGAACTGAAGAAGCTGGATAAAGTGGCTTACATCCGTTTTGCCTCGGTGTACCGCAGTTTTGAAGATATCCGTGAATTCGGCGAAGAGATCGCCAAACTGCAGGATTAACAGGATCCGCATGCACAACGATGAATTTTACATGGCACGCGCCTTTGAACTGGCGCGGTTAGGGCGTTTCACCACCGCACCTAACCCCAACGTGGGCTGCGTGATCGTGCGCGATGGCAACATTGTGGGAGAAGGTTACCATTTACGCGCTGGCGAACCCCACGCAGAAGTTCATGCCTTGCGTATGGCGGGTGAACAGGCGCGCGGTGCCACGGCTTATGTGACGCTTGAGCCTTGCAGCCATCATGGCCGCACGCCGCCATGCGCCGATGCTCTGGTTGCTGCGGGCGTCAGCCGTGTGGTGGCCGCAATGCAGGATCCTAATCCGCAGGTGGCCGGACGTGGGCTGTATAAATTGCAGCAGTCCGGTATCGAAGTTCATCATGGCTTGATGCTGGCAGAGGCCGAAGCGGTCAATCTGGGCTTTTTGAAGCGTATGCGTACCGGATTCCCCTATGTTCAGTTGAAGTTAGGGGCGTCACTGGATGGTCGCACGGCTATGGCGTCAGGAGAAAGCCAGTGGATTACTTCTCCGCAGGCTAGGCAGGACGTGCAGCGTTTGCGGGCTGAAAGTTCAGCCATCCTCAGCACCAGCGCCACCGTGCTGGCGGATGATCCTGCATTGACGGTACGTTGGGATGAGCTGGATAGCGCAACCCGGCAGATTTACCCGCAGGAAAACCTGCGGCAGCCTGTGCGGATTATCCTCGACAGCCAAAACCGGGTCACACCACAACATCGGTTGATACAACAGCCGGGATCAACCTGGCTGGCTCGCCTGCAACCGGACGATCAGCGTTGGCCGCAGGGTGTCGAACAACTGTCGTTCCCTGCACTGGGTGGCGGTATCGATCTGGTGGTGATGATGATGCAACTGGCCAAGCGCCAGGTGAATTCCATCTGGGTTGAAGCCGGTGCCAAACTGGCGGGTGCTCTGCTGCAAGCCGGGCTAGTCGATGAACTTATTGTGTACGTCGCGCCAAAATTGCTGGGCGATGGTGGCCGTGGCCTGTGTCAGTTGCCGGGCCTGGAACAACTGGCCGATGCGCCGGAATTCGTCTTCAGCGAAGTACGCCAGATCGGCCCCGATCTGCGTCTGCGCTTGAAAGCCAAGTTTAGTCTGTAGCCTCCGCCTGCCGTGCAGCCAAGGTTTTACAAAACCGCCGCGCAGGCAGGTAAAGAATATGATAGAATCCGCCCCCCTGCGGGGTATTGAACCCATTTTTAAGGAAAGCCCATGAAAGTTATCGAAGGTGTTGTTGCTACTCCTAATGCCCGTGTGGCGATCGCAATTGCACGTTTTAACAATTTCATCAACGACAGCCTGCTGCAAGGTGCCATTGATGCGCTGAAGCGCATTGGCCAGGTTGCTGATGACAACATCACCGTTGTCTGGGTTCCAGGCGCTTACGAACTGCCGTTGACTGCACGCGTGCTGGCGAATACCGGCAAATACGATGCGGTGATTGCACTGGGCACCGTGATCCGTGGGGGCACCGCGCACTTCGAGTATGTGGCGGGTGAAGCCAGCTCTGGCCTGGGTAATGTCTCGCTGAATAGCGAGATCCCGGTTGCCTTTGGCGTTCTGACCACCGAGAGCATCGAACAAGCGATCGAGCGTGCCGGTACCAAAGCGGGCAACAAAGGTGCAGAAGCTGCCCTGACCGCACTTGAAATGATCAATGTAATTAAAGCCATTAAAGCCTGAATTTAGTCTAAGGGGAATTCCGTGAAACCTGCTGCTCGTCGCCGCGCTCGTGAGTGCGCTGTTCAAGCGCTTTACTCTTGGCAGTTGTCTAAAAATGACATTGCCGATGTTGAACACCAGTTCCTGACGGAGCAGGATGTCAAAGATGTTGACATCGCCTATTTTCGTGCGTTGCTGTCCGGTGTGGCAGTGAATGCAGGTATGTTGGACGATCTGATGACGCCATACCTGTCACGCCAGCTCGATGAATTGGGCCAGGTGGAAAAAGCCGTCCTGCGCATTGCGCTGTTCGAACTGAAAATGCGTGAAGACGTCCCTTACAAAGTGGCTATCAACGAAGCGATCGAACTGGCGAAAACCTTCGGCGCTGAAGACAGCCATAAGTTTGTGAATGGGGTGCTGGATAAAGCGGCACCCAGCATCCGCAAGAAAAAATAAATTTAAGGCCGGTTTTCCGGCCTTAGTTTCTTTGGAATATTGACCATGGCATGCGGCGAATTTGACCTCATTGCTCGCTATTTTGACCGGTTTAAGAGTCTGCGCCGGGACGTACAGTTGGGCATTGGAGATGACTGCGCACTCCTGACAGTGGCAGAGAAACAGCTTTTAGCCATCAGTACCGACACCTTGGTTTCGGGTGTTCACTTCTTGGCGGATATCGATCCGGCCGATCTCGGTTACAAAGCATTGGCCGTTAACCTGAGCGACCTGGCAGCCATGGGCGCCGATCCAGCGTGGCTATCGCTGGCGCTGACGTTGCCCGAGGTTAACGAAGCCTGGCTCAAAGCCTTTAGCGATAGCCTGTTCGAACAGTTGAATTACTACGGTATGCAACTGATCGGTGGCGACACCACCCGTGGCCCGCTGAGCATGACCTTGACCATCAACGGGCTTATTCCCGCAGGGCGCGCGTTGACGCGTGCTGGTGCGCGTATTGGCGACTGGATTTACGTGACCGGTATGCTGGGTGATAGTGCCGCCGGGCTGGCGATCCTACAGGATCGTTTGTCGGTCGATAATCAGGCAGCCCGTGAATATCTGGTGAAACGCCATCTGCGCCCGCAGCCACGTGTGTTGCAGGGCCAGGCGTTACGCGATCTGGCCAGTTCGGCGATCGATATCTCTGACGGCCTGATTTCAGATTTGCAGCACGTGCTGAAAGCCAGCGAATGCGGTGCGCGCATCGAATTGGACGAACTGCCCATATCACAGGCGTTAACCGGCAACACCGATGCCGAGCAGGCGTTGCGTTGGGCGCTGACCGGCGGTGAAGACTATGAGCTATGCTTTACTGTGCCGGAAATCAATCGCGGGGCGTTGGAAGTGGCGTTAAGCCACTTGGGCGCAGATTATACCTGCATTGGCCAGATTGGCCCGAGTTCCGAAGGCATGAAGTTCTATCGTGACAACAGAGAGATTACGCTGCCATGGAAAGGTTTTGATCACTTCAATCTAGAGCCAAGCCTATGAAGGATGAAGCAAAACGTCGGTTGCGCATGAGCAACCCGTGGCACCTGCTGGCGACCGGTTTCGGCAGCGGGCTTTCGCCGATCATGCCGGGAACCATGGGGTCGCTGGCGGCGATCCCATTCTGGCTATTGCTGATCCAACTGCCGTGGCAACTCTATTCGCTGCTGGTGATGTTCAGTATCTGTATTGGCGTCTATTTGTGCCACCGCACCGCGAAAGATATGCGGGTACACGATCACGGCAGTATCGTTTGGGATGAGTTCGTCGGGATGTGGATCACTCTGATGGCGTTGCCGGTCAACAGTTGGCAATGGGTCGCTGGCGGGTTTGTGGTGTTCCGCATTCTGGATATCTGGAAACCCTGGCCGATCCGCTGGTTCGATCGTAACGTGCACGGCGGTACCGGGATCATGGTCGACGATATTGTTGCCGGGGTACTCTCCGCCGGGATTATCTATCTGATTGGCCATTATTGGCCGATTTGACGTTGATTCAGCGGGGCCAGAAGGCTTTTTTTGGCTCCGCTGATTTGAACCCTCTGCTATTCAAAACCTACAACTTGATGCGGTATATAGGCCGTTTCTAACTCGCTAATCTCTTCGGGGCTGAGCTTTAGCTCAATGGCGGCCACGGCGTCTTGCAGATGTTCACTGCGTGATGCGCCAATAATCGGCGCGGTAACGACCGGTTTACTGAGCAACCATGCCAGCGCCACTTGCGCACGAGGAACGCCGCGTTTTTCCGCAATATTGGCTACGCGCGCGGCGATCAGCGCGTCGATCTCTTCCGTTTTGTCATACAGCGTTTTGCCATAGAGATCGGAAACCAGCCGTGCGCTGCTTTCACCCCATGGGCGCGTCAACCTGCCGCGTGCCAGCGGGCTCCAGGGCAGTACCGCAACCCCTTCGGCAGCGCACAGCGGGTGCATCTCACGTTCTTCTTCGCGTTGCAGCAGGTTGTACTGATCTTGCATGGTAGCAAAGCGCGTCCAGCCGTGCAGATCGGCGGTGTACAGCGCTTTGGCAAACTGCCAGGCGAACATTGAGGAGGCGCCGATATAACGCGCTTTACCGGCTTTCACCACGTCATGCAGCGCTTCCAGCGTCTCTTCAATCGGGGTTTCATAATCCCAGCGGTGGATTTGCAGCAGATCAACGTAGTCGGTTCCCAGGCGTTGCAGGCTGTCGACGATGGATTGCATGATCTTAGGGCGCGACAGGCCACGTTCCAGATTGCTCATGGCGTTATAGACTTTGGTGGCGATCACCACCTCTTCACGGCGCGTATAGTCACGCAGCGCACGGCCAAGAATTTCTTCACTGCTGCCATCGGAATAGTTGTTGGAGGTATCGAAAAAGTTGATACCGGCATCCAGCGCCTGCTTGATCAACGGGCGGCTATTTTCTTCCGGCAGCGTCCAAGCGTGATTACCGCGCGTAGGCTCGCCGTAGGTCATACAGCCCAAGCAGATGCGAGAAATATTCAGATCGGTGTTACCCAGTTGCAGATATTGCATGCCTATCTCCTGTTTAGCATTCAGACGATAACGGTACGGAAAGGCTATGCGGGCGCATGCTGCGCCCGTTTACAGGATGAAGAGAGTGGTGGGGGGAACTATGCCAGCCAGTTTTCGATCTGACGTTGAATGCCAGCGGCGTCCAGCCCCAGATCGCTGCGGATCTCTTCCTGGCTGCCTTGGGGGATAAAATAATCCGGCAGGCCGATATTTAGTACCGGCACCACCCGGCGTTTGGCCATCAGCAACTCGTTAACGCCGCTGCCTGCGCCACCCATAATGGCATTCTCTTCCAATGTGACCAGCACTTCATGGCTGGCAGCCATTTCCAGCACCAACTGTTCATCCAGCGGTTTAACAAAACGCATATCTACCAGCGTGGCATTCATTGCCTCGGCGGCGGCGGTGGCTTCCGGCAGCAAAGTACCGAAGTTGAGGATTGCCACTTTCTCACCTTCACGGCGCACGATGCCTTTGCCGAGCGGCAATGCGGCCAGCGGTTCCAGCGTGGCACCTGTACCGCTCCCGCGCGGATAGCGCACCGCGCTTGGGCCATCGTTATAGTGGTAACCGGTATACAGCATCTGGCGGCATTCGTTTTCGTCGCTTGGCGTCATGATCACCATATTCGGGATGCAGCGCAGGAAGGAGAGATCGAACGCCCCTTGGTGAGTTTGCCCGTCGGCCCCGACAATGCCGCCGCGATCGATAGCGAACATCACCGGCAGATTCTGGATGGCTACGTCATGGATCAGCTGATCGTAAGCCCGTTGCAGGAAGGTGGAGTAGATCGCCACCACCGGCTTGTAGCCGCCAATCGCCAGGCCAGCCGCGAAGGTCACCGCGTGTTGCTCGGCGATCGCGACATCGAAATACTGCTGCGGATAATCGCGGGAGAACTGCACCATGCCGGAACCTTCACGCATGGCGGGGGTGATAGCCATCAATTTTCTGTCTTTGGCGGCGGTTTCACTCAGCCATTCACCAAAGATCTTCGAGTAGGTTGGCAAGCCGCCAGCACTTTTCGGCAGAGTACCGCTGGCGGGATCAAACTTGGGCACGGCGTGGAAACTGATAGGGTCTTTTTCGGCTGGAGCATAACCACGGCCTTTTTTGGTCATGATATGCAGCAGTTGCGGACCTTTCAGATCGCGCATGTTTTTCAGCGTGGCGGCCAAGCCTTGTACATCATGGCCATCCACCGGGCCGATGTAGTTAAAGCCCAGCTCTTCAAACAGCGTTCCGGGAACCACCATGCCTTTCAGATGTTCTTCCGTGCGTTTCAGCAGCTCTTTGATCGGCGGCAGGCCGGAAAGCACCTTCTTGCCGCCTTCGCGCAGCGTGGAATAGAGCTTGCCGGACAGCAACTGCGCCAGATGATTGTTCAGAGCACCGACGTTTTCCGAGATCGACATTTCGTTGTCATTCAGCACCACCAGCATATCTGGGGTGATGTCACCGGCATGGTTCATGGCTTCGAACGCCATTCCGGCGGTGATGGCACCGTCGCCAATCACGCAGACGGTACGGCGGCCTTTACCTTCACGCGCTGCCGCTACCGCAATGCCAAGACCGGCGCTGATCGAGGTAGAAGAATGACCAACAGAAAGCACGTCATATTCGCTTTCGGCGCGCCATGGGAAGGGATGCAGCCCGTTTTTCTGGCGGATAGTGGCGATGCGATCGCGGCGGCCGGTCAGGATCTTGTGCGGATAAGCCTGATGCCCAACGTCCCAGACCAACTGATCAAACGGCGTGTTATAGACGTAATGCAGTGCCACCGTCAGTTCAACGGCTCCCAGCCCGGACGCAAAATGGCCGCTGGAGCGGCTGACGCTGTCCAGCAGATATTGCCGCAGTTCATCACACAGCTTCGGCAGGCTTTCTTTTGGCAATGAGCGAAGCTCATCCGGGTTTTCCGCTAGCGCCAATGTCGGGTATTTGGCTATATCAAGGGTCATTCGATACTCATATCAGAGGATTAACGTCATACGTTAATTGTCGCGTTCAATGATGAAGCTGGCTAACGCACGTAATGGCGCCGTATTGTAAGATTGTGCTGCCAAAGACTCTAACGCAGCCAAGGCTTCCTGATAGAGATCCCACGCCTTTGCCCGTGCGCTGTCAAGCCCAAGTAAGGCCGGGTAGGTACTCTTTCCATGTTGCTGGTCCGCTCCCTGGCGTTTGCCGATTTTTTCGGTTTCGCCCACCACGTCCAAAATGTCATCCTGCACCTGAAACGCCAGGCCGATCGCGGCGGCGTAACGATCGAGCTGCGGTAGCGCCACCCGGCCCGGTTCACCGGCAGCCAGGGCTCCCAAGCGAACTGCTGCACGAATTAACGCACCAGTTTTGTGGCGGTGGATCTGCTCTAACGCAGCCAGATCGACGTGCTGACCTTCCGCTTCCAGATCCAGCGATTGGCCGCCACACATTCCGGCAACGCCGCTGGCGGCTGCCAGTTCAGAGATCATCGCCAGCCGATCGCGTATCGCCACATCGGGCATGTCGGCATCGGCCAGAATTGAGAATGCCAGCGTCTGCAAGGCATCGCCAGCCAGAATGGCGTTTGCTTCACCGAATTTGATGTGGCAGGTGGGTTGACCACGGCGCAGATCGTCGTCGTCCATTGCCGGTAAATCGTCATGGATCAGCGAATAGGCGTGAATGCACTCTACCGCAGCGGCGGGAGCATCGAGATTATTCAGTGACAGGCCAAACATCTGCCCGGTCGCGTAAACCAGGAACGGGCGCAGACGTTTGCCGCCCAGCAGCGCGCCGTGGCGCATGGCTTCAACCATCTTGCCGTTATTGAACGGCAGCGGCGCAATGTAGTCCAGCAACGCGCGATCGCTGCGTTGGCGGAAAGCCTGTAACTGGTGGTGAAAATCAGACATCGTAATTACTCAGCGTCCGGGGTAAAAGGTGCCAGAGCAGCATCGTCGTTGCTGTCGTTGAGCAGGATCTGTACGCGTTGTTCTGCCTGCTGCAATTTTTGTTGGCCCTGACGTGCCAGTTGCACACCACGTTCGAACTCGTTTAACGCGTCTTCCAGCGGCAGTTCGCCCGATTCCAGGCGTGTCACGATGTGCTCAAGTTCGCTAAGGGAGTTTTCAAAGCTGATGCTTTGCTCTTTACTGTCTGATTGTGCAGGTTTTTTCGGCATAATTTTCTTTTTACATCATCATGTGAACAGTGGTGCCAGAGCCTATCCTAGCGGATCTTGATTAGCAAATCATGGCGTGAATGTATGGTTTTGCGCGCGGCGCGTGAGCAGATAGTGATATACTTCGCGCCCAGATATACTCGTCATACTTCAAGTTGCTTGTGCGTTGGCTGCGCTCGTTCACCCCAGTCACATAGTTACCTATGCTCCTGGGGACTCATTCACTTGCCGCCTTCATGCAACTCGAATTATTTAGAGTATAAGAATGATAAAAGTTCGTCAGGTTCGAAGTTTTATCATTCTTATCGCCATTGTATACCTAATAGCTTTTAAGTTGCAGCCAACTGCCGCCGCTCGAAAGATTCAGGATATAAATCTTTTACCCCGTAATTCTTATCAGACAATAAAAACCGCCATGAAGTTTATCATTAAATTGTTCCCAGAAATCACCATCAAGAGTCAATCTGTGCGCTTGCGCTTCATTAAGATTCTGACAACCAATATCCGCAACGTGCTGAAGCAGTATGATGAAACGCTGGCGGTGGTCCGTCACTGGGATTTTATCGAAGTTCGAGCCAAAAACGAAAATCAACGCCCGGTGATCGCTGAGGCATTAACCCGCATTCCTGGCATTCATCATATCCTTGAAGTAGAAGATCGCGTTTATACCGATGTGCACAATATCTTCGAACAGACGCTGGAAACCTACCGTGAACAGTTGGAAGGTAAAAGCTTCTGCGTGCGGGTTAAGCGCCGTGGCAAGCATGAGTTCAGTTCGCAGGATGTGGAACGCTACGTGGGCGGCGGCCTGAATCAGCACATCGAAAGCGCGCGCGTTAAGCTTTCGCATCCGCAGGTTACGGTGAATCTGGAGATCGAAGACGACAAGCTGATGCTGGTTAAATCCCGCCGCGAAGGCATTGGCGGCTATCCGATCGGTACCCAGGAAGATGTACTCTCACTGATTTCTGGCGGCTTTGACTCCGGTGTTTCCAGCTACATGCTGATGCGCCGTGGCTGTCGCGTGCACTACTGTTTCTTTAACCTGGGTGGCGCAGCGCATGAAATCGGCGTCAAGCAGGTGGCGTATTACCTGTGGAATCGTTTTGGCAGCTCGCACAAGGTGCGTTTTGTGGCGATCGATTTTGAGCCAGTGGTGGGTGAGATCCTGGAAAAAGTGGATGACGGCCAGATGGGCGTGGTGCTCAAGCGTATGATGGTGCGCGCCGCTTCCCAGGTGGCTGAGCGTTATGGCGTGCAGGCGTTGGTGACCGGCGAAGCGCTGGGCCAGGTATCCAGCCAGACGCTCACTAACCTGCGCATGATCGACAATGCTTCCGATACGCTGATCCTGCGCCCGCTGATCTCGCACGATAAAGAGCACATCATCAAGGTGGCGCGGGAAATTGGCACTGAGGACTTCGCCAAAACCATGCCGGAATACTGCGGTGTGATTTCGAAGAACCCGACGGTCAAAGCGGTGAAAACCAAAATTGAAGAAGAAGAGGGTAACTTTGACTTCGAGATTCTGCAGCGGGTGGTGCGTGAAGCGCGCAATGTGGATATCCGCACCATCGCAGAAGAGGCGCGGGAACAGGTTACCGAAGTGGAAACCGTCGCTGAATTTGCGGCTGACGAGGTGATTCTGGATATTCGTTCCATCGACGAACAGGAAGAGAAACCGTTGCAACTGGCGCAGGTTGAGGTCAAATCGCTGCCGTTCTACAAGCTGAGCAGCCAGTTTGGCGATCTCGACCAGAGCAAGACCTATCTGCTGTATTGCGATCGCGGTGTAATGAGCCGTTTGCAGGCGCTGTATCTGCTGGAACAAGGCTACGCCAACGTTAAGGTATATCGCCCGTAAGGTTGGATCGGCAGGCGCTCTGTTCTGCCGATACAAATTTAACTGCTGAAATCGTACATGCCGGGGATCAGCACTAGCTGTGCTGCTACCTCTGCGGCTTTGGTTTTACCCAAGAGCAAATCGATCAGCTTTAGCGCAAACTCCATTGAAGTGCCCGGTCCTTGGCTAGTGAGCAGATTGACGCGCGGATCAAAAACGACACGCCTTTCTATCCACTGATCCGGTGGGATTTGCTCTTTCAGACTGGGGAAACCAGTCATGTTCCCTACCGGGAACAGTTTGTGATGCTGCAATACCAGCGCAGGCGCGGCACAGATTGCGGCAACAATCTTGCCCTGTAGGTGCATTTGGCGGACTTTTTCTACCAGCAACGGGCTATCGCGGAAGCATTCAGCCCCTTTAATTCCCCCTGGCAGGACAATGGCATCGAAAGGGTCATCCACAATCGCTACCAGCGGCGCGTCAGCCAGCAGTTTCACGCCGCGTGAGCAGATGATGGTCAGGTTGCCATCACCGGCTACGCTGGCGGTAGTGACCTTCACCCCGGCGCGCACCAGGAGATCGATAGTGGTAACGGCTTCTGTTTCTTCGCTACCAGGTGCTAGGCAAACCAACACCGACACGCTCATATTCATTTTCCTTTCGTTTAATTAATTCGAACAAACGGGTATTTTCTGGCAGAGGAATACCGTGGCTGCGTCCGCGCCGCAGCAAATAGCCGGTAATGTAGTCGATCTCGGTATGCCGCTGGGCGCGGATATCCTGCAGCATTGAGGAGATGTTGTCCGCCGTGAGTTGGATCACCTGCATAACGTAGGACATCAGATCTTCGCACGAAGTATGGTGGCCTTCCATTTCCATCACGCTGGCCACTTCGCGGCAGAGCATTTCTATCTGTTCCGGGTAACGCTGTAGATCGCCGTTGTGGCAGCCATACAGAGCAGTCAGTGGATTGATTACGCAGTTAACCGCCAGCTTGCGCCAACTGGCGGAGGCAATGTGGTTATGCCAGGCAACGTCCGGCAGCGCCTGATGTAGCACTTCTGCCAAGTGGCTGAGATGGATAGCCTGCGGCGTGATGGGGCCGATATGAGTCACCCCGTTCGCTACGTGAACAATGGTGTTGCCATCATGACGTGCTGCATGAGTGGTGGTACCTTGCAGCAGCGGCTGACTATGGGGTGGCAGTTCGTCCTGCGTTCCCATGCCGTTGTGAAGGAGCAAAATAGCGCAATGTGGGTTCAGCTTAGGCAATAGCGCAGTGACGGCACCGGAAACCTGCCAGGCTTTCAGCGTCACTAACAACAGTTCACTCTGCGCAAGATGTTCGGGGTCGTTGGTGGGTAAATTACGGTTGAACGATACGCCGTCAGGCTCGATCACGTTCACCGCACAAAATGGTTGGGGGACCCGTAACCATCCCTGTACGTCGTGGCCTTGCTGATAGAGCCGCGAAAGCCACAGTTGTCCGAGCGCACCGCAACCAAGAATGGTTATTTTCATTCAATCTCCTTGGTGTCCGGGAATACCGCTGATGAATCTGCCTATTATAGGCTTTTCTGTTGCCAAGCGTCTTGCCCGGCAGTGATATCGGAATTTTGCCTGCGGTCGTAAAGCAGGTATCATGCACCGCATCGAAATCGCTTAGGCTCTCATTCAGGAGGAAGAAGTATGCCATCTTTCGACATCGTTTCTGAAATTGATATGCAGGAAGTTCGCAATGCCGTTGAGAACGCAACGCGCGATCTCAGTACGCGCTGGGATTTCCGTAACGTCCCGGCCAGTTTTGAGCTGAACGAGAAAAATGAAAGCATCAAAGTCGCCAGCGAGTCCGACTTCCAGGTGCAGCAACTGCTGGATATCTTGCGTGAAAAACTGAGCAAACGCAGCATTGATGGCGGTGCTCTGGAGATCCCGGAAGAACTGACCCACAGTGGTAAAACCTACAGTGTTGAAGCCAAGCTGAAGCAAGGTATTGAGACGACGTTGGCGAAGAAAATTGTGAAGCTGATTAAAGACAGCAAGCTGAAAGTGCAAGCACAGATTCAGGGTGATGAAGTGCGCGTCACCGGCAAGGCACGCGACGATCTGCAAAGCGTGATGGCGCTGGTGCGTGGTGCCGATCTGGGGCAGCCGTTCCAGTTCAAGAACTTCCGTGATTAAAATAACCAGGGCCGCTTAAGCGGCCCTGGTTATTCTATAGTGCGTTGACCAGCGCTTCTAATTGGCCACGATTGGTCTGTTTGGTATCAACCTTCACATAGGCACTGCGTTCTTCTGGCACCACAACGGCTTCTGCTACGCCCGGTTGGGCCATCAGGCGGCTTTGCAGTGCTGAATCCTTCACCGCCAGCTCAGAGAGTGTGATACGCAGGCTGCTGACGTACGGTGGTTCCTTCATGGTGCTGCTGACCACAAACCAGATGGCGGCAATCACCGCTCCGGCGATAAACACCAACCCTGCACCCTGTACCCCATACAACCAACCCCCGAGGCTACCGCCGATGGCGACGCCGATAAACTGGCTGGTGGAGTAAACCCCCATTGCTGTGCCTTTATAACCCGCAGGAGATTCTTTGCTGATCAACGAAGGCAGAATCGCTTCCATCACGTTAAATGCCATGAAGAACAACTGCACGCCGGCAATGATGCCCCACAGGTGTTGCCCGGCAAACCACAGCAGCACTTCGGCACAAAATAGCACCGCTACGCAGCCCATGAAAACTTGCTTCATGCGGCGATATTTTTCTGCATAAATAATGAAGGGCACTACGGCGGCAAAGGAAACCAACATGGTGACCAGATACACTTTCCAGTGATCGCTGGCGGCCAGCCCGGCGTGTTGCATGGCTAGCGGCAGGGCAACGAAGCTCGACATCAACAGGATGTGCAGGCACATGATGCCGAAGTTGAGTTTCAGCAGACGCGAATTGCTCAACACCTTACTGAAACTGCCACGCACGATACTCGATTCGCGGTTCAGCACGTGATCGTCGGCGGAAGGGACCACCGTCAGCGTAATCACGATCCCTGCCAATGCCAACACGGCAATCATCCAGAACAGCGCATGCAGGCCGAAGGCATGGGTAACGATCGGGCCAACCACCATCGCAATGGCGAAGGTAATGCCGAAACTGACGCCGATAAATGCCATCGCCTTGGTGCGGTTCTGCTCACGAGTCAAATCCGACAGTAGCGCCATCACCGCGGCGGCAATCGCCCCGGATCCCTGCAAGGCGCGGCCAAGAATGATCCCCCAGATGGAATCGCTGACGGCGGCGATCACGCTACCAAAGGCAAAAGTCAGCAGGCCGCCGACGATCAGCGGTTTACGCCCGATGCGATCGGAAACCAGCCCGAACGGGATCTGAAAAACGGCCTGCGCCAAACCATAGATACCGATCGCGATACCTATCAAGGCTTCACTGGCACCGTTCAGCGCCATGCCATAGGTGGTGAGAACCGGCAGTACCATAAACATGCCGAGCATGCGCAGCGAGAAAACGGTTCCCAATCCCCATGTCGCGCGGCGCTCTTGGGGCGTCATTACATTGTCGTTCATCGTGACCTCAATAAAACCTATTCCGTCAGGCTGGGAAGATTAAAGCCTGATGGAATAGCTTCTGGCAAGCTGCGTCATTTTAGTGTGTGGGGTAAGGGGGGTAAATTGAATGTTGTTTAACAGATATTACAGCGATACCCTTATTACTTGAAGCAGCAGCGTTGTTGGCTGCGGATATTCGCCCAATCACTTACTGGAGTAAGCTCATGGGGGCTCACACCCTTGCCGCCTAGCTGCAACTCCAATTACTTTGGGTATAATTGGTTTTTCTGCGAGACAAATAAAATGGGCCGCTCAGCGGCCCATTCACAGATTACTGGCTTTACCAGGCGTAGCTTAACAACGTCTCCGGTGAAGCTCCTACGCTGAAGTCGATAGACATCATCACGCTCAGCGAAGTAATGGCAACAATCGAGAACACAAACAGTTTGCGTGCCCAGACGCTGTCATTTTCGGTTTTGTAACCACGCAGTGCCATACCTAGCCACCAGACGCTCACCGCCGCTGCGACGATCAGGTATTTGTAGCCAGCGTAACCGCCCAGAGTCAGCATCAATGTCGCGATCATAAACGCCAGAATGTAGACCGTAATATGATTTTTAGCGACAGAAATACCCTTCACCACTGGCAGAACCGGAATGTTGGCTGCTTGATAATCCTTAAAGCGGAAGATGGCAATCGCATAAGAATGCGGCATCTGCCACAGGCTAAAGATCGCCAGCAGGATCAACGCTCCAGCGTCAAACTCGTTGGTGACGGCACAATAACCGATCACGGGTGGAGCCGCGCCCGACAGGCTGCCGATTAGCGTGCCGTATACCGAGTGGCGTTTCATGTACAGGCTATAAACGCCGACATAAACCACAAAACCCATTACTGCCAGCCACATGGCCAGCGGGTTCGCGGCGATATACAACAGTGCAAAACCAGCAATACCCAACAGGGTAGCGTAAACCAGGGTCACACTCGGCGCGATCAGGCCCCTTACCAGCACCCGATTCTTCGTTCTCTCCATTTTCTTGTCGATGTCACGGTCGATGAAGTTGTTAAATACACAACCCGAGGCGACCACCAACGAGACACCCAACAGGGTGGCGAGAAACAGGGGGTAGTTGATGCTCCCTTTGGAAGCAAGCAGGAACCCCCCAACGACAGAAATTAAATTGCCGAAAATAATTCCTGGTTTAGTGACTTGCAGGTATTGCTTAATCATCGCGTACGGCTCTTAATCGACCATCATATTGAGGTTGAGGTTGTACATAATCCAGAGTGAACCCACAACAACAATACCGATGATCATAATGGTGAACAGTAATGCCACCAGGTTCCAGCGCTCTTCCGATGAGGTGTTCATGTGGAGGAAGTAAACCAGGTGAACAATCACCTGGATAACTGCCATACCGACCACGACCGCCAGGATGGTGGAGTGAGAAGCGGTGCCACTCATTACCATCGCAAATGGAATTACCGTCAGAATGATCGACAAAATAAAGCCGGTCAGATATGACTTCACGCTGCCGTGGCTTGCGCCACCGTGAGAGGTTTCATGGGATGGATGGCTCATGGCATAACCCCCAGCAGGTAGACAACGGTAAATACGCAGATCCAGACCACGTCCAGGAAGTGCCAGAACAGGCTCAAGCACATTAGACGGGTTTTATTGGTTGGATTCAGGCCGCGTTTGCTGACCTGAATCATCAACACGATAAGCCAGACCAGACCAGCACTCACGTGCAGACCGTGGGTGCCGACCAGTGCAAAATAGCTGGACAGGAACGCACTGCGATCGGGACCAAAACCTTCAGCAATCAGGTGATGGAACTCATAGATTTCGATCGCCACGAACGCGAGGCCGAACACGAAGGTCAGCATCAGCCATTTGTTGACGTTGCCAGCCAGGCCTTTGTTCATGCCGATCATCGCCATTCCGTAGGTGATGGAGCTGAACAGCAGCAGGAAGGTTTCGACCAGGACCAACTTCAGATCGAAGATGTCCTTGCCTGAGGGACCGCCAGCGGTCCCGTTCACCAAGACTGCATAAGTTGCGAACAAGCTCGCAAACAAAATACAGTCGCTCATCAGGTAGATCCAGAATCCGAAGACTTTAGTCTCGCCTGCATCGTGGTGCCCATGTTCTACATGGGCTGCGTTATGCTTAGTCAGGATATCAGTTGACATGTTTCACGCCTGCTTTGCTGATTTGTTCATAGCGTTGATTTTCAATGCGCTCGATCTCATCAACCGGTACATAGTAATCAACATCTTCATCGAAGCTCTTGGCAATCCAGGTAACGATCATGCCGACAAAGCCAGCGATCGCCATCCACCAGATATCCCAGATCATCGCGAAACCAAATACCAAGCTGAAGCCAGCAATAATCACACCGGCACCGGTATTCCTCGGCATATGAATTGGCGCGTATTGCGCTGGCTTCTTGTACGCTTCACCTTTCTCTTTCATGTCCCAGAAAGCATCACGATCGTGAATCTCTGGTACAACAGCGAAGTTATAGAACGGAGGAGGGGAAGATGTTGACCACTCCAGCGTACGGGCACCCCATGGGTCACCGGTCAGATCACGGTTTTTCTCGCGATCGCGCACACTGACCAGGATCTGAATCACCTGACACAGCACGCCACAGGCAATCAGCGCGGCACCACTGGCAGCAACCAGCAACAGCGTGTGGAACTCTGGGTTGATATTCTGGCTGAGGCGGCGGGTCATCCCCATAAAGCCCAGGGCATACAGCGGCATGAAGGCAACGAAGAAGCCGATGATCCAGAACCAGAATGCACGGATACCCCATTTTTCATTCAGCGTAAAACCGAAGGCTTTAGGGAACCAGTAGGTCAGGCCAGCGAAGCAACCAAATACCACACCACCGATAATCACGTTATGGAAGTGGGCAATCAGGAACAGGCTGTTGTGCAGCACGAAGTTTGCCCCTGGTACTGCCAGCAGTACGCCGGTCATCCCACCGATGGAGAAGGTGATGATGAAGCCAACGGTCCACAGCATCGCAGAGTTGAACTGGATACGGCCCTGATACATGGTGAACAGCCAGTTGAAGATTTTCACCCCGGTCGGGATGGAAATGATCATGGTGGCGATACCAAAGAAGGCGTTAACGTTAGCGCCGGACCCCATGGTAAAGAAGTGGTGCAGCCAGACGATGAACGACAGAACGGTGATCGCGATGGTTGCCCATACCAGAGAGGTATAGCCGAACAGACGCTTCCTTGAGAAGGTTGCGGTCACTTCGGAGAACACACCGAACACCGGCAGAACCAGGATATACACCTCTGGGTGACCCCAGGCCCAAATCAGGTTGATGTACATCATCATGTTGCCGCCCATATCATTGGTAAAGAAATGGGTGCCCAGATAGCGATCCAGGGTCAGCAACGCGATGGTGACGGTCAGAATTGGGAATGAAACAATGATCAGAATGTTGGTACACAGCGCTGCCCAGGTGAACACCGGCATCTTCATCAGAGGCATACCAGGGGCACGCATCTTCAGAATAGTCGCGAAGAAGTTCACGCCGGTCAGCAGGGTACCCAGACCGGATATCTGTAGACTCCAGATCCAGTAATCGACACCGACACCAGGGTTGTATTCCTTACCTGAAAGCGGTGGATACGCCAACCAGCCGGTCTGGGCGAACTCACCCACCCCCAGAGAGACGTTGATCAGCACAACGCCTACCACGAAGAACCAGAAACTCAGGGAGTTCAGGAACGGGAAGGCAACGTCACGTGCACCGATCTGCAACGGCACGGCAATGTTCATCAGGCCTACCACGAAAGGCATAGCCATGAAGAAAATCATGATTACGCCGTGAGCGGTAAAGATCTGGTCATAGTGGTGCGGCGGCAGGAATCCGGCCTCACCGGCAGACGCGAGAGCCTGTTGACCACGCATCATAATGGCATCGGCAAAACCACGCACCAGCATCACCATTGCGACGATGATGTACATGATACCGATTTTTTTATGGTCGACAGAGGTCAGCCATTCGCTCCACAGCCACTTCCATTTGCCGAAATACGTTATCAGCGCCAGCAGTGCCAGGCCTCCAACGAGAATTGCAGCAACGGTGACCATGACGATCGGTTCGTGAATCGGAACCGCATCAAGTGTTAATTTTCCCAACATCAGATTATTCCTCAGCTCCGGCGTGAGCATGTTCGCCCATGTCCATACCCTGGCTCATGACCATGCCTTCATGCGCGGAAGTTTCTGCGCCTTTATGCATGTGCATGTCACCCATGAATTTGCCAATAGTCTCTTTGAACAAATTCGGTCTGACACTGGAGAAGTACTCAACCGGGTTGTTTTCACTCGGCTCTGCCAGTTTGTTAAAATCGCTGGTGGCATTAAGGGTATTAGGCGATTGCTTCACCTTGGCCACCCACTGATCGAAGTCGCCTTCGGTTGGTGTGACAATTGCGGTGAACTTCATACCTGAGAACCCGTGGCCACTGTAGCTGCTGGAAATACCTTTGTATTCACCCGCTTCGTTGCCAATCAGGTGCAGTTTGGTCTGCATCCCGGCCATCGCATAAATCTGCCCACCTAACTGAGGAATAAAGAACGAGTTCATTACCGAGTTGGAGGTGACTTTAA
Organism: Serratia sp. HNCC26DJ206; assembly: GCF_057180605.1. Taxonomy (NCBI): domain Bacteria; kingdom Pseudomonadati; phylum Pseudomonadota; class Gammaproteobacteria; order Enterobacterales; family Yersiniaceae; genus Serratia; species Serratia sp. HNCC26DJ206. Next base: position 116,275 of record NZ_JBXUGP010000014.1, on the reverse strand, counting down.
ATTCGACGGGAACATCTTTCGGGAACGCCAGTTCATTAACGGTCGCGATACCTTGCTCTGGATAGATGAACAGCCATTTCCAGTCTAACGACACCACTTCAATGGTCATTGGCTTTTTGTCAGTGACAATTGGCTTGAATGGGTCCAGTGCGTGGGTGGTTTTCCAGGTAATGGTGCCAAGGATGGCGATGATAATGATTGGAATGGTCCAGACGACCGCTTCAATCTTGTTGGAGTGTGACCAATTGGGTGTGTACTTGGCCTCTTTGTTGGAGGCACGGAACTTCCAGGCAAAAGCGAACGCCATGAAGATCACTGGAACTACCACGATCAACATCAAGCCGATTGCAGTAAGGATCAGTGTCCGTTGTTCAACACCTATTGCTCCTTTGGGATTCATCAAAACCATATCACAACCACTGAGCATTACCGTGGCTGCAATTAATGACAGCATCCCAATACTTTTATTGTATTTCTTAAGTCTCATCTAACGACCCCAATTACAAAGGCACTATCGTCGTTTCATGTGTGCGGGCATTTTACGGGAAGGTTGCAGTACTGTAAACATGCTTAAGGGAGTGTCAGTGTCTTGTTGACCCTTTCTGTTAAGGGGGTCACACATGTAACGTCAGGTGACAATTTACTAATGGCAACAATGTGTTGGCGGGCTGAATCGTGCCGGGCAGGCGGTATTTCAAGGAAAACCAACGGTATGCTGGAGGATATTGGTAAATCCTCCGCTTTCAAATATGAGTGAAAAGTATATTTAATGTAAAATAATTGTTTTTTAAAAGTGAATTTATTTTTATTTCCGAGTAAGGCACTCGGGTAAAAAATAATTTCCGCGTCAATATTATTTTTTCAACGAAATAAATTCATTTCTCTGATGCATTTTTGTCGGCCAGCGTTTCGACTGGCCGACAAAAAATCAGACTAACCGTGTGCGGCGTAGAGCCAGATAGTCGAGAGCGCTACCCATCACAATACCCACTAGACTCAGAAGGGCTCCCGTTTGCAGTATCTGGACGGCAAGATTTGTCCACTGCGTCCAATCAAGCGCGTTGGTAATCAGCAAAAGCAACCACAGAGCGAGCAGCGAACAACCCGTAGCTAGCAGGCGTCGCGCCCAACGATAGCTTTGTTGGAACTCGGTGCGTGGCATGAAATTGCCGGTCTGCTGAGTGTATTCCAGCGTTTGGCGACAAATGGCCAACAGCAGCAAACCAGGCAGGGCCGCGACAATGGAGAACAGATAGAACAGCGGCCAGCCGTGAGCCTCGACAAACCAGCCAGCGATCGGGCCGACATAGACACGCCCGACGGCTGAAAGCGCCGAGAGCAAGGCAAATTGGGTAGCGGAAAAAGATTTGTTACACAGGGTCATCAGCAGGGCGACAAACGCCGCAGTGCCCATGCCACCGCACAGGTTTTCCAGGAAAATAGCGCTGCCCATGGTGATGATATTTTTATCGGTAACCGCCAATAGCCAGTAGCCGATATTGGAAACCGCCTGCAAAATACCGAACAGCATCAGAGCGCGGAACAGCGTCAGGCGCTGCATCAATACGCCGCCAAACAGCGCACCGACTATAGTTGCAAACAACCCAAGCGTCTTGTTTACCAGCCCAACTTCCCCGGCATCAAACCCCACGCCACGGATCAGGAAAGTGGTGCTCAGGCTACCCGCAAAGGCATCACCCAATTTGTACATCACGATCAGCAGCAGGATCAGCCAGGCGTTATTGCGGGCGAAGAAATCTCGCAGCGGTGCTACTACCGCCTGCTCCATGGTGCGTGGTGCAGGAATACTGTTGTCCGGTTCTGGCGCCATCAGGGTTGCGGCGACGCCGATCAGCATCAACCCGGCCATCAGCCAATAAGTAGCCTGCCAACCGAGGTAACGATCGGCCAACCACAGAGCCAAACCGCCGGAAACCAGCATCGCCAAGCGGTAACCCAGTACCGAAACTGCCGCACCGGCACCGCGTTCTTCCGCCGACAGCAGATCCGTTTTATAGGCATCAAAAACAATATCCTGCGAGGCAGAGCAAAACGCGACCACCACCGCCAGTGCGGCCAGCCACCATAAATGTTGCGTTGGGTTCATAAACCCCATAGCGACAATCGCTACCACCAGCAGCAATTGGCTGATTAACAGCCAGCCACGCCGCCGCCCGAGAAATGACGGGGTGTAGCGATCCATAAACGGTGACCACAGGAATTTGAAGACGTAGGCCTGACCCACCAGCGAGAAGATCCCGATGGTTTTCAGATCGATATTTTCGACGGTCATCCAGGCTTGCAGTGTACCGGAAGTCAATGCCAGTGGCAGCCCTGAGGCAAAGCCCAGCACTAGCAGCATAATGGAGTTACGCTGAGTAAAAATATTCAGATACTGTTTAGACATGAGGTCCTTGTTTGCGCTGCCCGAAAAACCAGGCAGCACAAGGCATTAACGGATTAACGTGCGTTTTGCTTGATAAATTCGTTGACGCTGGTGTCCTGTGCCATATCGGCAATGACATCGCCCAGCACGGTGTTAACCGCATTAGTGATTTTTTCGTTCGTTGCGGTGAAGGCACCCTGTACGTTATAGGTAGAGCGATAGTTTTTCACCTGTTTGCTGCCGTTCTTCGCCTGAGCAATGATGGATATATCCGCTTTGGTGGTGATGTTGTAACGCAGGTTGCCTTCGGAGACGTCAGCAAACAGATTGTTTACGACGATCTGCAGATCTACCGCGCCAGCTGGGCCAATCATATAGCCGCGTGCGCCCATTTGTTTTTCCAGCACTTCCTGTAATAGGAAGCGCAGATCGCGTGAAGGCAGCAGGGTAATTAACTGGCCATCACGGTTCACTTTAGCCAGCGCCTGGTCTTGACGCTGATCGGCCCCATTGATGCTGATAGTGATGCCTTGCAGAGTCGGATCCTGTTGAGGAAGAACGATCTTTGGGGTCACGTTCAGCGTATTGGTGCTAGCGGCACAACCGGCAAGCATCAATGCAGCCAGCAGTGGAAGAAAAAGTTTTTTTAACATATGACTGTCTCATCAATCGTGGTTATTAGTTTATGGGCGCTTAGTAATCAAAGCGCTAGAGTCAACAACAAATTGCCGACATCATAGCATCGTCGCCAACAGGGGGAAGCGTTGAACGTGGCCGAGTGATAAATTTTTACCCGGCGTTGATAAAAACATGCTTTTTCGTCCAGCTCAATCAGATAAACTCCAAGCGCTACATTATGTTGGCATTTTTCTCAGTTGAGGGCAGATAAATTTACGCCAGTGAAGAGTCTGGCGGGAGTAGAAGCGGCTAATATTGAATTGGATGGGCAGGTAAATAGTGCCAGTGTTGTAAGGAGAATCTATGATTCGCGAGCAGATAGAAACAAAATTAAGGGCGGCATTTGAGCCCGCGCATCTGGATGTGGTTAATGAAAGCCATAACCATCATGTTCCGGCGGGTTCAGAGAGCCATTTCAAAGTTGTCATTGTCAGCGATCGTTTTGTCGGCGAGCGCTTTCTGACGCGCCATCGTTCTATTTATGCCGTGCTAGCGCAGGAGTTGGCGGACGGCGTACATGCGCTGGCATTACATACTTATACCCTCAAAGAGTGGGAAGAGCTGCAGGATACGGTACCGGCTTCACCGCCTTGTCGTGGTGCAGGGACAGAGGCGTGATGGCTAAAATTTACGGTATCAGTGGAACTTTCCCCACTATTTAAGGTATTACTACTGACGAATTTTGCGACGGCCTGCGGGCCGTTGCTGTTTTTGATGACGACAAAGCCGATGTGGAATGCAGTTCCGATGGTCTTGGTTCGACGCTATTTTGGCGAAAAACCGGCAAAAGTGTGATTTTTAACGCACCAGTACCGCCTTGCCATCCTCGACTCGCTACGCATGCGCCGCTATAATGTCGCGTCTTATTTTTCCGGAATGGTTTCGGGCACTTCTGACATCAGGGAACTCGGTTCTGTAATGTAGCCGTCCTGGTTCTTGGAACGGAGTTGACCGAGCACTGTGATTTTTTTGAGGTAACAAGATGCAAGTTTCAGTAGAAACCACTCAAGGCCTTGGGCGCCGTCTCTCTATTACTGTACCCGCTGATGTTATCAAGCAAGCGGTGAAGAAAGAGCTGATCAACGCAGCGAAAAGCGTGCGTATCGACGGTTTCCGTAAAGGCAAAGTGCCGATGAACATCGTTGAACAGCGTTATGGTGCTTCAGTTCGTCAGGATGTGCTGGGCGAACTGATGCAGCGCAACTTTGTTGACGCCATCATCAAAGAAAAAATTAACCCGGCTGGTGCACCAAACTATGTACCGGGCGATTATAAAGAAGGCGAAGATTTCGCTTTCACGGTTGAGTTCGAAGTGTATCCAGAAGTTGAGCTGAAAGGCCTGGAAAACATCGAAGTTGAGAAGCCAGTGGTTGATGTTAACGATGCTGATGTTGACACCATGCTGGACACCCTGCGCAAGCAGCAGGCAACCTGGAAAGAGACCGATCGTGCAGTGGCTGCTGAAGATCGTGTGACCGTTGATTTCTCTGGTTCTATCGATGGCGAAGAGTTTGAAGGCGGTAAAGCGTCTGATTTCGTGCTGGCGATGGGTCAGGGTCGTATGATCCCAGGCTTTGAAGAGGGTCTGGTTGGGCACAAAGCGGGCGAAGAGTTCACCATCGACGTTAACTTCCCAGAAGATTACCACGCAGAAAACCTGAAAGGTAAAGCGGCCAAGTTTGCTATCGTGCTGAAGAAAGTTGAAGAGCGCGAACTGCCAGAATTGACTGAAGAATTCATCAAACGTTTCGGCGTGGCTGATGGTTCTATCGCAGGTCTGCGTGCTGAAGTGCGTAAAAACATGGAACGCGAACTGAAAGGCGCCGTGCGTAACCGCATCAAGACTCAGGCTATTGACGGCTTGGTCAGCGCTAACGAAATCGACGTACCTGCTGCGCTGATCGATGGCGAAATCGACGTTCTGCGTCGTCAGGCTGCACAGCGTTTCGGCGGTAACGAGAAGCAAGCGCTGGAACTGCCACGTGAACTGTTCGAAGAGCAGGCTAAGCGTCGCGTTGTTGTCGGCCTGCTGTTGGGCGAAGTGATCAGCACCAACGAGCTGAAAGCTGACGAAGATCGTGTGAAAGCCCTGATCGAAGAAATGGCCTCTGCCTACGAAGATCCAAGCGAAGTTATCGAGTTTTACAGCAAAAACAAAGAGCTGATGAACAACATGCGTAACGTGGCTCTGGAAGAACAAGCGGTTGAAGCTCTGCTGGCAAAAGCGAAAGTGTCTGAAAAAACCACCACTTTCAGCGAACTGATGAACCAGCCTCAACAGGCGTAATGCCGGTTGAACGTAGGGGCGCAACCTGTTGTGCCTATGGTGCTAGCGTGTTGGCACCCTACGTTGTGAAAAGCCCGTAACTCCGGTTACGGGCTTTTCTTTTGCCACGTGACTGATTAATCTCAAGTTCACTGTGGCAATATGCACTATATTTATTTTGTTATGGGTTGCAGATGGTGGCGGAAAGCTTGTCGTCGTAGCCTTGCCACACAGGGATGCCGGTGAAAATAGTTCACCGGGCTTGAAATTCTGTCTGTGGCCCCAACTTCTACAACAGCATGGGCTGTTTTGATGATCACGCCGTCAGGTTAGCGTGGAGCCTGTCGTCAGCTTGAACGTAGTCATGGTGAGCGTTCTCAAGTAGAATCGACAGACAATGGCGCCAAGGCAATTTCTATTAGGAGACGGTAATGTCATACAGTGGCGAACGAGATCAATTTGCACCTAACATGGCTCTGGTGCCAATGGTGGTAGAGCAGACTTCACGCGGGGAGCGTTCTTACGATATTTATTCCCGCCTGCTGAAAGAGCGTATTATCTTCCTGACCGGTCAGGTAGAAGACCATATGGCTAATCTGATCGTGGCGCAGATGTTGTTCCTCGAAGCAGAAAGCCCGGAAAAAGACATTTTCCTGTATATCAACTCACCGGGTGGCGTGATCACTGCTGGCATGTCAATTTATGACACCATGCAGTTTATCAAACCGGACGTTAGCACGATCTGTATGGGCCAGGCATGTTCAATGGGTTCATTCCTGTTGACCGCAGGTACCAAAGGCAAGCGTTTCTGCCTGCCGAATTCACGCGTGATGATTCACCAGCCGCTGGGCGGTTATCAGGGGCAGGCGACGGATATCGAAATCCATGCGCGCGAAATCCTCAAGGTGAAAGCTCGCATGAATGAGCTGATGGCGCAGCATACCGGCCAATCGCTGGAGCAGATTGAACGCGATACCGAGCGCGATCGCTTTATGACCGCAGAAGAATCGGTAGAATACGGTCTGGTAGACAGTATTCTGACGCACCGCAGCTAGGGCGAAATATAAGTGCGAGCTGATAGACTATAGTATTCAGAGTGAGCTACGCTCGCTCTGAACAGTATTATCGGCGTTCCCGGTATAAAGTTTGGGTGCACTGCCGCCGTAAATTCCTGCGGGACAAAGACAAAATAAGAGGTTTTACTCATGACAGATAAGCGCAAAGACGGTTCAGGAAAGTTGCTGTACTGCTCTTTCTGCGGCAAAAGCCAGCATGAAGTGCGTAAGCTGATTGCCGGGCCGTCAGTGTATATCTGCGATGAATGTGTTGATCTGTGTAACGACATTATTCGCGAAGAGATTAAAGAAGTTGCCCCGCATCGCGAGCGCAACTCATTGCCAACGCCGCACGAAATCCGCCATCATCTGGACGATTATGTCATTGGTCAGGAACAGGCGAAGAAAGTCTTGGCGGTGGCGGTGTACAACCATTATAAGCGCTTGCGCAATGGTGATAGCAGTAACGGCATCGAATTAGGCAAAAGTAATATTCTGCTGATTGGCCCGACCGGTAGCGGTAAAACCCTGCTGGCAGAAACCCTGGCGCGCCTTCTGGATGTGCCTTTCACCATGGCCGATGCCACCACACTGACCGAAGCCGGTTATGTGGGTGAGGACGTGGAGAATATTATCCAGAAACTGTTGCAGAAATGTGACTATGACGTGCAGAAAGCCCAGCGTGGCATTGTCTACATTGATGAAATCGATAAGATTTCCCGCAAGTCAGACAACCCTTCCATCACTCGCGATGTCTCGGGGGAAGGTGTGCAGCAGGCACTGTTGAAGCTGATCGAAGGCACCATTGCCGCTGTGCCGCCGCAGGGTGGGCGTAAGCATCCGCAGCAGGAATTCTTGCAGGTTGATACCTCCAAGATCCTGTTTATCTGTGGTGGGGCCTTTGCTGGCTTGGATAAAGTGATCGGCCAGCGGGTGAATACCGGTACCGGTATTGGCTTTGGTGCCACCGTTAAGGGTGAATCTGAAAAAGCGACCGAAGGCGAACTGTTGTTGCAGGCTGAACCGGAAGATTTGATTAAATTTGGTTTGATCCCGGAATTTATCGGCCGTCTGCCAGTGGTTGCAACGCTGAGCGAACTGAGCGAAGAGGCGCTGATCCAGATCCTGAAAGAGCCGAAAAATGCCCTGACGAAACAGTATCAGGCGTTGTTCAATCTGGAAGGTGTGGAACTGGAGTTCCGCGATGAAGCGCTGAACGCCATTGCCAAGAAAGCCATGACGCGTAAAACCGGGGCTCGTGGCCTGCGTTCGATAGTTGAAGGTGCACTGCTGGATACCATGTATGACCTGCCTTCGTTGGAGAGCGTGGACAAAGTGGTGATCGACGAGTCGGTGATCTCCGGCAATTCCAAGCCGTTGCTGATTTACGGTAAACCGGAAGCACAGGCATCTGGCGAATAATTAGCCAGCCAAACCAGAAGGTTATTAGCAAAATGGGGGATTTTATCCCCCATTTCTTTTTCCATACATTCTTGCCGTTGAATGTAAGAGATTCATCCCCATATACTCATAATCCAGATTTTGTGAAACGTTTGATGCTGGCGTCTCATGAGATTCCCCCTCAACCTGGCGGAAATTAAACTAAGAGAGAGCTCTATGAACCCTGAGCGTTCCGAACGCATTGAAATCCCCGTTCTGCCATTGCGCGACGTGGTGGTTTATCCGCACATGGTGATCCCGTTATTTGTTGGCCGGGAAAAATCGATTCGGTGCCTCGAAGCCGCAATGGATCACGATAAAAAGATCATGCTGGTGGCACAGAAAGAGGCCTCAACGGATGAACCTGGCATTAACGATTTATTCTCTGTCGGTACCGTAGCGTCGATTTTGCAGATGCTGAAGCTGCCGGACGGCACGGTGAAAGTGCTGGTCGAAGGCTTGCAGCGTGCGCGCATCACTACGCTTTCTGACAGCGGTGAGCACTTTGCCGCCAAGGCCGAATACCTTGAATCACCCGCGATCGATGAGCGTGAGCAAGAAGTTCTGGTGCGTACCGCAATCAATCAGTTTGAAGGTTACATCAAGCTGAATAAAAAAATTCCACCGGAGGTGCTGACGTCATTGAACAGCATCGACGATGCTGCACGCCTGGCGGATACCATTGCTGCGCATATGCCGCTGAAGCTCAGCGACAAGCAGTCGGTGTTGGAGATGTTCGACATTACCGAACGTCTTGAATACCTGATGGCGATGATGGAGTCGGAGATCGACCTGTTGCAGGTTGAGAAGCGCATCCGTAACCGCGTCAAGAAGCAGATGGAAAAAAGCCAGCGCGAGTACTATCTGAATGAGCAGATGAAGGCCATTCAGAAAGAATTGGGCGAAATGGATGATACGCCAGACGAGCATGAAGCGCTGAAGCGTAAGATCGAAGCGGCAAAAATGCCGAAAGAAGCGCGCGAGAAGACCGAAGCGGAACTGCAAAAGCTGAAAATGATGTCGCCGATGTCAGCGGAAGCCACCGTGGTGCGTGGTTACATCGATTGGATGTTGCAGGTACCGTGGAATGCGCGTAGCAAGGTGAAAAAAGACCTGGTCAAGGCGCAGGAAGTGCTCGATACCGATCACTACGGCCTGGAGCGTGTCAAAGATCGTATCCTTGAGTACCTCGCAGTACAGAGCCGCGTCAGCAAAATCAAAGGCCCGATTCTGTGCCTGGTTGGGCCTCCGGGAGTCGGTAAAACCTCGTTAGGGCAGTCGATCGCCCGTGCCACCGGCCGCCAATATGTGCGTATGGCGTTGGGTGGCGTGCGTGACGAAGCGGAAATCCGCGGTCACCGTCGGACTTACATTGGCTCCATGCCGGGTAAGCTGATCCAGAAAATGGCCAAGGTTGGGGTGAAAAACCCGCTGTTCCTGCTGGATGAGATCGACAAGATGTCATCCGACATGCGTGGCGATCCGGCTTCTGCACTGCTGGAAGTGCTGGATCCAGAACAGAACGTGGCGTTTAACGATCACTATCTGGAAGTGGATTACGATCTGTCTGACGTGATGTTCGTTGCGACTTCTAACTCGATGAACATTCCGGCACCGCTGCTGGACCGTATGGAAGTGATCCGTCTTTCCGGTTATACCGAAGACGAAAAACTGAACATTGCCAAACAGCACCTGTTGCCGAAGCAGCTTGAGCGTAACGCGCTGAAGAAAGGCGAACTGACGGTTGATGATAGTGCCATTACCGGCATTATCCGTTATTACACCCGTGAGGCTGGGGTGCGTAGCCTGGAGCGTGAAATCTCCAAGCTGTGTCGTAAAGCGGTGAAATCGCTGTTGATGGATAAAACGCTCAAGCACATTGAGATTAATGGCGATAATCTGAAAGATTACCTGGGCGTTCAGCGTGTCGACTACGGGCGTGCCGATACGGAAAACCGCGTGGGTCAGGTGACCGGTCTGGCATGGACGGAAGTGGGCGGCGATCTGCTGACCATTGAAACCGCCTGTGTGCCGGGCAAGGGCAAGCTGACCTACACCGGTTCTCTGGGTGAAGTGATGCAGGAGTCGATCCAGGCTGCATTGACCGTGGTGCGTGCGCGTGCCGAGAAACTGGGCATTAACGCGGATTTCTATGAAAAACGCGACATCCACGTGCACGTTCCTGAAGGGGCAACGCCGAAAGATGGCCCAAGCGCAGGTATTGCCATGTGTACCGCTCTGGTGTCCTGCCTGACCGGCAACCCGGTGCGTGCCGATGTGGCGATGACCGGTGAGATCACGCTGCGTGGTCAGGTATTGCCGATTGGCGGCCTGAAAGAGAAGCTGCTGGCGGCACACCGTGGCGGTATCAAAACCGTGCTGATTCCTTACGAGAATAAGCGCGATCTGGAGGAGATTCCGGATAACGTCATTGCTGATCTGGAGATTCATCCGGTGCAGAAAATTGATGAAGTTTTGAACATCGCATTGCAGAACCCGGCCTTCGGCGCACTGCCTGTCGCAGTAAAATAGTGATGGATCGCAAAAACCACTGAGAAAACTTATGCTGGCAAGCCATTTCGGACTTGCCAGTATTTTTTTGTGCCGCTAAGTTAGATCCCTGTCGTGCCACGTATCGCTGCTGTTTGGCGGCTTGCCAAGGCTCGACAGGATTGATATAACAGCTGCGCTGTCGCAGCCGTAGGGATTTTCCGGTGCGACGTTTGAATTCTAGAGGGGATGATAGAGTGAATAAGTCACAACTGATCGACAAAATTGCCGCAGGCGCTGATATTTCTAAAGCGGCAGCCGGGCGTGCTTTAGATGCAATTATTGCATCCGTTACCGAATCCTTGAAAGAAGGGGATGATGTAGCTCTGGTTGGTTTCGGTTCTTTCACCGTGCGTGAGCGTTCAGCTCGTACCGGCCGTAACCCGCAAACCGGTAAAGAAATCAAAATTGCGGCAGCCAAAGTTCCGGCATTCCGTGCAGGGAAAGCGTTGAAAGACGCCGTAAACTGATTACCGCGTCTAAACGAATAGCAACACATAAACAATCACCTGACGCAGCGGTGCTGGTGAGGTAAGATACAAGGCGCATCAGATTGATGCGCTTTTTTATTTTTGTCGCAGGGAACGCGCCTGCACAAGGGTTTTTAATCCATATCACAGCGGAGTGTTGTCACACTATGATGGACAATTTACGCGCGGCTGCTAACAACATCGTGCTAAAAATCATCCTGGGCCTGATCATTTTGTCATTTGTTCTGACAGGGGTGGGCGGCTACCTGACCGGTGGTTCCGGCGATTATGCAGCGAAAGTCAATGGGCAGACGATCGAGCGTGCTCAACTGGAGCAGGCTTTCCAGAGTGAACGCAGTCGTATGCAGCAGCAGTTGGGTGACCAGTTTTCCGCATTGGCGGGCAACGAAGGTTACATGCAGCAGATGCGCCAACAGGTGCTGTCACAGTTGATTGACAACATGCTGCTCGATCAGTATGCCAAAAAGTTAGGCCTGAACGTGAGTGACGAGCAGGTGAAAGACGCCATCCGCAAGGCGCCTTATTTCCAGACTGATGGCCAGTTCGATAACGCCAAATATCTCGATCTGATTAGCCGTATGGGGTACAGCGCCGACAACTATGCGCAATCCATGCGTCAGCAGCTGATTAACCAGCAGATGCTCCAGGGCTTTGGCGGTTCCGGCTTTGTGCTGCCTTCCGAGTCTCAAGCCATGTCAGCGCTGATGTTGCAAGAGCGTGATGTGCGCTTGGCGACGATCGACCTGAAAGCATTGCAGGCCAAGCAGACCGTCACAGACGATGAGCTGAAAGCGTATTATGAGCAGAACAAGAACAGCTTTATCGCGCCAGAGAAGGTGAAGGTGAGCTTTATCGCGCTGGATGCGACGGCGCTGCAAGATAAAGTTACCGTCAGCGAGGCGGATATCAGTGCCTATTACGACCAGCATCAGAGCAATTACGGCCAGCCGGAGCGTAGAAATTACAGCGTGATCCAGCTGAAAACCGAAGCGGATGCCAAGGCGGTTCTGGATGAGCTGAAAAAAGGCGCGGACTTTGCCACGCTGGCAAAAGAGAAGTCTACCGACATTATCTCACGCCGTGACGGCGGGGTGCTGGGCTGGCTTGAGCCGGAAACTACCGCTGACGAACTGAAGCAGGCCAATCTGACCGAGAAAGGCCAACTGTCTGGCGTGGTGAAATCTTCCGTAGGTTACCTGATTGTCCGTTTGAACGACATCAAACCGGCAGTAGTGAAACCATTAAGTGAAGTGCATGATGCCATCACCAAGCAGGTGAAGCAGGAAAAAGCGGTTGATGCCTACTATGCATTGCAGCAGAAGGTGAGTGAAGCCGCGACTAGCGATAACGAGTCTCTGGCCTCTGCGGAAGAAGCCGCCGGTGCCAAGGCTGTGCAAACCGACTGGTTTACCCGTGACAATATCCCGGCAGCGCTGAATTTCAAACCGGTTGTACAGTCAATTTTCGACGGTTCATTGATCGGTGAGAATGGCGCTCCTGGCAGTAACTCAGATGTGATCACCGTAGACGGTGACCGTGCGTTTGTTATCCGCGTCACCGGCCACCAGCCAGAAGGCATTGAGCCGTTCGACAAGGTGAAAGATCGCGTTACTGAGATGGTGAAGCGCAATAAGGCGTTGCAGGAAGCGAAACTGCAAGGCGAGAAGCTGTTGGTTGAACTGAAGCAGGGTAAAGGTGATGACGCGATGAAAGCGGCAGGCCTGAGCTTTGGCAGCGTGCAGAAAATGACGCGCAATTCAGAAGAGCGTCAACTGCTGGAAACCGTATTCTCATTGCCTCATCCGCAGGATGGCAAATCAGTTTATGGCATGTCGCAGGATCGCCAAGACAACGTAGTACTGATCGCGTTGGATACGGTGCGGCCTGGAACTTTACCGGCAGATGAAATGAAGACCTTCGTCAGCAAAATGGAAGAGAACGCGGTGGGTATTGCCCTCGATTCACTGCTGTCTAATCTGCGTAAAGAAGCTAAAATCACCATGGGTGCGGCAGAGCAACAACCTCAATAAGCGCCGCATTTCTCTGCAACAGAATGTAATTCACAAAGGCCGCTTTCGCGGCCTTTTCCACATTTAACATCTGCCATTTGCTGAATATTTGCCGCTGCGGCAAGGTAGCCTCGCTGTTAAACATAAGGAGGATACAGCATGCAACTCAGCGAAAATAAAGCGATTATCCGTTTTTCTCATTCCGTAAAGTTCCTGTTGGCGGCGGCGTTGTTCAGCCTGACTGGGGCCTCGGCAATCGCCGCAGAGAAAACGCCACCAGAGCCGCAACCGGTGATTCAGAGTCCACCCAAAGTCGAGCGGCAGGCTGCCGTTGAAACGCCCTCCGAAGGCGAGGCAACGGTCAATATCAACGAAGCGGATGCTGAAGAACTTGCCAGCATATTGAATGGCGTTGGGATGAAAAAAGCAGAGGCTATCGTGCGGTACCGTGAACAGAACGGCCCCTTTACTCAGATTGAACAACTACAGGAGGTACCAGGAATCGGGCCAACGTTATTGGAAAAGAATCGTGCTCGGCTGAAAATGTGATCCCGGTCGCGGCTGCGTGGCAAAGTGTGCAGGCAGCCGCTTTCCTCTGCTACATTCTACAGGTCGTACCAGTTTCATCGCTGATGATGAGGATAAATTCGAACTGGCTAGGGCGCGATGCGCCCGTTTTCACCTATGATCACCAGAGGCAGGAGCGGTCATTTCACTATGCACACCTATATTAAAGTTCGTGGTTACCATCTTGATTTTTATCAGCATGTTAACAATGCCCGCTATCTGGAGTTCCTGGAGGAAGCGCGTTGGGAATGGTTGGAAAATCTGGATGCGTTTCACTGGATGACGCAAAACAATATCGCGTTCATCGTGGTGAACATCAATATCAATTACCGCAAACCGGCGGTGCTGGGTGACAAGCTGCGCATCGACAGCCAAATGCAGCAACTGAACGGTAAGAGCGGAGTATTGAGCCAGCAGGTGACGCTGGAGCCTGAAGGGACACCGGTAGCAGATGCAACACTGACGTTTGTCTGTGTCGATCTGAAAACCCAAAAAGCATTGCCGATCGAAGGAGAACTACGCGAGCATTTGATGGCGTTGCAGCAGAAAGATATGCAGTCTTGAGGTTGTGATCCATCACATTGAGTGGGCGGCCAACCTGCCGCCCACCAAACCGCGTTAAACCAGCCCGGTTTTCTGTTTCAAGCTAGCCATGACTGTGGTTTTATCCTGAAGATATTGATGCAAGCCGTTAGCTCGCAGATGGCAAGCCGCACACTCACCGCAACCGTCACCTTGCACGCCGTTGTAGCAGGTGAGGGTATCCCGGCGGACAAGTTCCAACTGCTGGTAGTAATCGGCCAGTGCCCAGGTTTCGGCCTTGTTGAGCCACATCAATGGCGTTTCAAAGCGGATATCGCGTGCGATACCCAATACCACAGCATGATTCAGCGCTTTAACGAACTCGTCACGGCAGTCTGGATAACCGGAGAAGTCGGTCTCACACACCCCGGTTATTATGGCTTCAGCTTCCACCTGATAGGCATAAATCGCCGCCAAGGTCAGGAACAGAATGTTACGCCCTGGCACAAAGGTGCTGGGTAACTCGTCATCCTGCGGGCTGTCGAAGGCGGGAACCGGAATGCTATCGCGAGTCAGGCTGCTGATCGCCAGCTCATTAAGTAATCCCACATCCAGCACTTTGTGTGCTTTAGCGCCCAATCGTTGAGCTAAGCCCTTGGCAATCTCGATTTCAGCACGATGACGCTGGCCGTAATCGAATGTAATGCAGTGAACTTCATCATACTGTTGCAATGCCTGAATTAAGCAGGTCGTGGAGTCTTGTCCACCGCTGAAAACGACGACTGCGCGTTTCATAGAATCAACCTTCTGTAGAGGAGCCATTCCCGATGCACATTCGGGCGGCTGGTTTATCCCCTCCATGAGCAGTTGGCATCACAGAGGAGGGAATTACACATGCGGTGGTGATGGTAGCAGATCGGGCGTCGCTACCCTAGAGCGAAGCTATCACTCGTTATCCGCCAATGGTGGTGGCAACCAGGCCTGGCAAAAGTCGAACCAGCCATGAGCGGTGAGGGTTACCCCCTGGATACGAGGTGGTGCGCTGACCTGATATTGATAATGAAACAGCGGCGTCAATATTGCTGCTTTCATCAACTGCTGGTAATAGGTTTTCAACAGGTCGTAGCGCTGTTGCTGATTCGGAAACTGCTGAATATGGCGCAAAACCTGCTGTTGGTGCTGCCAGTTCTCCTCGGTCAGAATACCTTGCCAGAGCACATCACGGCGTAACCAGCTTTCCAGCGTGGCTTCCGGTGCTTCACCAATCAGGTTATCTGCCAGCAACAGATCGGCCTGTGCCAGTTGCTCGGTGCTTTGCCAGCGTTTATCGGGGCAATAATGTATCTCTAACTCACAACCTTGTTCCGCCAGCAACTGTTGCAAAGCCTGTGTCAGCGTTTCAAGCTCGACCGGGGGGCGATAAAGCAGAGTTAACCTGGCGGGCAGCGTGACCTTTTCTACCTGATGCGCGGGGATCGCCCATCCAGGCAGCATTTCATGGCTTGGGGTGATTACGCTGTTGGGAATTGGCAGATTGGCCAGCAACCCCGAGCGTTGGATAAGCATTAACAGCTTTTGCCCTTGGGCTTCGCTGAGTCCCCCTCGCCGCTGGTTGATAGCCAAGTAGCACCAGCCCAGGCTCATGCTGCGTTGTACCGGCCGCGCCTGCGCCAATTCTTCCTGTTGGCCGATGGTGATCCGCACCGGATGCTGGCAACTGGTGTCATTACCGCTGGTGAGTAAATCTGGCGTGATCCAATACTCGATGCTTTCCAGATAAGGGTGTTGCAGATGGTAGTAAGGGTGCTGCTCCAACCGCACCATTTGCGGATCATTCAAGGCCAGTTTGAACGGCCCTGCGCCGATCATCGGGTATTCTGGATGGGTCATCAGACAGGGTAATTCTGCCAGCCGGTGTGCCAGCCAGTAATCCGGCATATGCAGATCGAATTGAATACACAACGCATGTGGCAAGCCGATGGCTTCCACACTGCTCAATAACGGTTGGCTACGTGGGTGCTTATGCAGCTTACTCAGCGCTTGCAGCAACTGCTGGCCGGTCAGGGGCTCCCCGTTATGCCAGCGCAACTGGCTGCGCAGAAAGAACTGCCAGTGCAAGCCGTCCTCACTGATCTGCCAATGATGCGCCAAATCTGGCTGCGGCTGTGGGCTACCGGTATTGAAGCGGGTCAAACCCGCATACAGGGTAGCGACCAGATGTTGCTCAGCCCGGCCGCTTAACGTGAGTGGATCGAGTTTTTCCAACGTGCGGTAATAGGGGATACGCAGCGTAGGGCTGCCTTCCTGCCATTGACCACCCAGATGCGGGCTCAACAGTTCCTGCAAGTGCTGGGGGGCAAGCTGCGCCATTTCCAGAGCACCCTGATGATCGCCGATCTGCAACAGGCGTTGCAAATGGGTGGCACGCAATTCATCCGGCGTTTTCAGGCATTGCAGTTGCGCACGTTTACCGCGTCCGGCTTGAGAATGCCAACTCAGCCAGCCCTGTTCTTGCAGCTGTTGTACCAGCGTGCGCGCATGGCGTTCGCTGCAATAAAACATTGCCGCCAGTTCCGCGACGGTAATGCTTACCGGTGCGCTACCCAGTTGTTGGTACAGGCGTTGATACTGGCTGAGACGATGAACCAGGCGCATAGCAATATCCTTTATCTTTCAAGCCGTAACTTGATTATAAATCCGGAAGTATTTTCCTGAATTGTTCACTATTACTTCCGTAAATACCATCCCATACTGTTGCGATTATCATAGTGCTCCCCTGACAGTCTTTGAGAGGTTTTTATGTATCGTCTGGCTGCTTTCGATATGGATGGCACTTTGCTGACGCCCGATCACCGGGTTGGGCCGGAAACGCTGGCCGCGTTGAATCAGCTAATCGACAGAAACATGGTGGTGACCTTTGCCACCGGGCGACATTATCTGGATGCGCAACCGATCATGTCGCAGCTTGGCTTGCAGGGGTATCTCATTACCGGCAACGGCACGCGTGTCTATGACCAACAGGGGCAGCAATTGCATGCCACGGATTTGCCAGCCGACGTTGCCGAAGAGGTTTTGCAGACCCACTGGCAGACCCCAGCCAGCACGCATGTATTCCGCGATGAAGGCTGGCTGACCGATCAGGCGCTGCCGGAGATGTTGGCGGCTCATCATCTCAGCGGTTTTCATTTCCAACTGACCGATTTGCGGCGTTTACCTGCGTTAGGCAACAGCAAAGTCTGTTTCTGCGGCCCCCATGAAGCCTTAATCGAATTGCAGGCGCAATTGCACGCCCATTTTGCGGGGCGTGTTGATTTGTGCTTCTCGGCTTACGAATGTCTTGAAGTGCTGCCGTTGGGCTGCAACAAAGGTACCGCGTTGGAAAAACTAAGCGCGTATCTGGGCCTGACGCTGGCAGACTGTATGGCGTTTGGCGATGCGATGAACGACAAAGAAATGTTGGCTGGCGTGGGGCACGGCGTGGTGATGGGTAACGCTTTGCCACAGTTGAAGTCGCTGCTTCCTGACCTTCCGGTTATCGGCCACTGCGAAAAACAGGCAGTGGCTCACTATTTGCAACATTGGCTGCGTTCACCACGCTCCCCCTATACCCCCGTATAAAGGAGCCTTTTATACTCGTCATACTTCAAGTTGCATGTGCGTTGGCTGCGTTCGCTCACCCCAGTCACATAGTTATCTATGCTCCTGGGGATTCTCGAACTTGCCGTCTTCCTGCAACTCGAATTATTTAGGGTATACAGCCAGCCGGGTAGACTACCCGGCTTTTTTATTCTCTTCGCTTAAAGGTTGGCCAGTTGCGCTAAATAAGGCGTCAGGTCGCCGATATTATTGCTGACCCACTCAGGATTGTAGTAAGTATCCAGATAGCGTTCCCCGCTGTCGCACAGCAGAGTGACAATTGCCCCTTGTTCGCCTTTTTCGCGCATTTGCTTTGCCAGTTGCAGTGCGCCCCAAACGTTGGTTCCGGTGGAGGCACCGACTTTGCGACCCAATACTTTTTCCAGCCAATGAATGGTGGCCACGCTGGCAGCATCCGGCACCCGCAACATGCTGTCGATCACCGAAGGGATGAACGAGGGCTCGGCACGTGGGCGGCCAATGCCTTCGATACGGCTGCCACAGCTGCCAATGATGGTGCGATCGCCATGGTGGAAACAGTCGTAGAACACCGAGTTTTCCGGATCGACCACGGTAAGTTGCGTATCGTGCCCTTGGTAACGAATATAGCGCCCCAGCGTAGCGGAGGTGCCGCCGGTACCGGCGCTCATCACAATATGTTTGGGAATGGGGTAAGGTTCACGCGCCATCTGGCGGAAAATGCTGTCGGCAATATTGTTGTTACCACGCCAGTCGGTGGCACGCTCGGCGAAGGTGAACTGATCCATATAATGGCCGTTCAGCTCTTTTGCCAACTCCTCTGAAACAGCGTAAATCTGCGCTGCATGATCGACGAAATGGCTGCGTCCACCGTAGAACGCAATCTGCTCCACTTTACGGCGGGCGGTACAGGAAGGCATCACGGCGATGAACGGTAGGCCGATCAGCCGGGCGAAGTAGGCTTCCGATACCGCGGTACTGCCGGAAGAGGCTTCAATAATGGGGGTGTTTTCGCTGATCCAGCTGTTACACAGGCCGTAAAGGAACAACGAACGTGCCAAACGGTGTTTCAGGCTGCCGGTGGGATGGGTACTTTCATCTTTCAGATACAGGCAGATGCCGGGAAACTCCGGCAGGTTCAGGCGTATCAAGTGCGTGTCGGCGGAGCGCTGAAAATCCGCTTCTATTTCACCGATAGCATATTTTACCCAAGAATTTGTCATGATCAGGTCTCAGAATAGGGGGCTTATTGATGGGTAGCATAGCGTTTCACTGGGAAAAAAGGATTGCCATTTTTCCTGTTTAATCGCCTAATAGGAGAAAAATTTTCTCCGGATTGGGCTATGTTGGACAAAACAGACCGCAAACTGCTGTGTATGCTGCAACAAGACTGTACGCAATCGCTACAGGTTCTGGCCGAAGCGGTGAACCTGACTTCAACCCCGTGCTGGAAACGGCTGAAAAGGCTGGAGGATGAGGGCTATATTCGCGCACGCGTTGCGCTGCTGGATAATGAAAAACTCGGGCTTGGGCTGACGGCGTTTGTCCTGATTAAAACCCAGCAACACAGCAGCGAGTGGTATCAGAAGTTTGTTGAGCTGACGGCGCAGATGCCAGAGGTGCTGGCATTTTACCGCATGGCGGGGGAATACGATTACCTGATGCAGGTCGAAGTGGCAGACATGAAAAGCTATGACAACTTTTACAAGCGCCTGGTGACCGGCGTGCCGGGGTTAATTGATGTGACTTCCAGCTTCGCGATGGAAAAAATCAAATACACCACCGCACTGCCGGTGCCGGAGTGAAAAGTTCACCAAATAGCCGCTTTACCGGTGCTATTCTATGCCGCTAAGGCAAAAGAGAAAAAACCGTTACCCTTCTGGAATAAAACTGCGTGAGATTATTTGCTCAAATCGGCTGGTACTTCCGCCGCGAGTGGCGCCGCTACCTTGGCGCGGTGCTGCTGCTGATCATTATTGCCATTCTGCAACTGCTGCCGCCCAAGCTGGTGGGGATCATTGTGGATGGTGTGACCGGGAAACAGATGTCTACCCGTGTGCTGCTGGCATGGCTGGGGCTGATGGTTGGCACCGCGATCGTGGTTTACCTGCTGCGCTATGTGTGGCGGGTACTGCTGTTTGGCGCATCCTATCAGTTAGCGGTGGAACTGCGTGAGAATTTCTATCGCCAGCTCAGCCGCCAGAACCCGGCTTTTTATCTGCGGCACCGTACTGGCGATCTGATGGCTCGGGCCACCAATGATGTGGATCGCGTGGTGTTTGCCGCCGGTGAGGGCGTGCTGACGCTGGTGGATTCAATGGTGATGGGCCTGGTGGTATTACTGGTGATGAGCACGCAGATCAGTTGGCAACTGACGCTGCTTTCGCTGATCCCGATGCCGATCATGGCCATTGCCATCAAGCACTATGGCGATCAACTGCATGAGCGCTTTAAATCGGCGCAGGCAGCGTTCTCCAGCCTGAACGATCAGGCGCAGGAAAGCATGACCAGCATCCGCATGATCAAAGCCTTTGGCCTGGAAAATCATCAATCCAATCAGTTTGCCGAGGTCGCGGCGCAAACCGGTGCGAAAAATATGCACGTAGCGCGCGTTGACGCACGTTTCAATCCCACCATTTATATCGCCATCGGCGCTTCTAACCTACTGGCAATCGGCGGTGGCAGTTGGATGGTGGTCAACGGTTCACTCACCCTTGGGCAACTCACCAGTTTTGTAATGTATCTCGGCCTGATGATCTGGCCGATGCTGGCATTGGCGTGGATGTTTAATATTGTTGAACGCGGCAGCGCGGCCTATAGCCGCATCCGTAGCCTGCTGGAAGAAGCTCCTGCGGTGAAAGACGGCGAGTCTGAACTGCCTGCCGGGCGCGGCCAACTGGCGGTGGAGGTTGACGCTTTCCATTATCCGGAAACCAGCCGGCCTGCGTTGCATGACGTGGCGTTGCAGTTGCAGCCAGGGCAAATGCTTGGTCTGTGCGGGCCGACCGGAGCGGGGAAATCGACGCTGTTGTCCTTAATCCAGCGTCAGTTTGATATTGATGATGGGCAAATCAGTTACCACGGCATGCCACTCACCCAGATCAAGCTTGATCAATGGCGTTCACGCCTGTCGGTGGTCAGCCAGACGCCGTTCCTGTTCTCTGACAGCGTGGCCAATAACATTGCTCTCGGTAACCCTGCGGCTACGCAGGAGCAGATCGAGCAGGCTGCGCGCCTGGCCAGCGTGCATGAAGACATTCTGCGTTTGCCGCAGGGGTATGAAACCGAAGTGGGCGAGCGAGGCGTGATGCTGTCCGGTGGCCAGAAACAGCGTATTTCCATTGCGCGAGCGCTGCTGCTGGAGGCGGAGATCCTGATCCTTGACGATGCGCTTTCGGCGGTAGATGGCCGCACAGAACACCAGATCCTGCATAACCTGCGCAGTTGGGGGCAAAACCGCACGGTAATTATCAGTGCGCACCGCCTTTCTGCCCTGACCGAAGCCAGTGAAATCCTGGTGTTGCAGCAGGGTACGGTGACCCAGCGTGGGCAGCACGCGTTATTGGCGGCACAGCCTGGTTGGTATCGCGATATGTATCGTTACCAGCAACTGGAGGCGGCGCTGGACGAAGCCCCAGAACCCGCTGAGGAGGCGTTGGCTGATGAGTAAAATGCAAAAGATCTGGCCAACGCTGAAGCGGCTGCTGGCCTATGGTTCGCCTTACCGTAAGCCGCTGGGGCTGGCGGTGTTGATGCTGTGGATCGCCGCAGCGGCGGAAGTCGCCGGGCCAATCCTGATCGGCTATTTCATTGATAATTATGTTGCCAAAGGGCAACTGCCGCTAATGGTGGTCAGCGGGCTGGCAGTGGCTTATATCTTGCTCGAGCTGCTGGCCGCCACGCTACAGTATTTCCAGGCCCTGTTGTTTAATCGGGCTGCGGTGGGGGTGGTACAGCGTTTGCGGACCGACGTGATGGATGCGGCGCTGCGCCAGCCGCTGAGCGCCTTTGATACCCAGCCGGTCGGGCAACTGATATCGCGAGTCACCAACGATACCGAGGTGATTAAAGATCTGTATGTGATGGTGGTGGCTACCGTGCTGAAAAGCGCGGCGCTGATCGGTGCGATGCTGGTAGCGATGTTTAGCCTCGACTGGCGCATGGCGCTGGTGGCGATCTGCATCTTCCCGGCGGTGCTGGTGGTGATGTGGATCTATCAATACTACAGCACGCCGGTTGTGCGCCGGGTACGCAGCTATCTGGCGGATATTAATGATGGCTTTAATGAAGTGATCAGCGGGATGGGGGTGATCCAGCAGTTCCGCCAGCAGATACGTTTTGGTGAGCGTATGAGCGCCGCCAGCCGTTCACACTATATCGCACGTATGCAGACGCTGCGTCTGGACGGTTTCCTGCTGCGGCCACTGCTCAGCCTGTTTTCGGCGTTGGTGTTGTGCGGGTTGCTGATGCTGTTTGGTTTCAGCGGTGAAGGGGTGATTGGCGTGGGCGTGCTGTATGCCTTTATCAACTATCTTGGCCGTTTGAATGAGCCGCTGATTGAACTGACCTCGCAGCAGTCGATCCTGCAACAGGCGGTAGTGGCCGGTGAGCGCATTTTTGAATTGATGGATCGCAGCCAGCAGAGCTATGGGGCAGACGATCGCCCATTGGAAAGCGGCCGAATCGAGATTGACAATCTGAGCTTTGCCTATCGTGATGAGCAAAAGGTGTTGCAGCATATTTCGCTGACCGTACCATCGCGCGGTTTTGTGGCGTTGGTCGGGCATACCGGCAGCGGCAAGAGCACCTTGGCAAACCTGCTGATGGGCTACTATCCGGTGAACAGCGGCGAAGTGCGGGTTGATGGGCGCCCATTGTCCACGCTTTCACATCGCACCTTGCGCCAAGGCATTGCCATGGTGCAGCAGGATCCGGTGGTGGTCGCCGAGTCGGTGCTGGCGAACGTGACGCTGGGTCGCAACATCAGTGAAGAGGACGTGTGGCAGGCGCTGGAAGCGGTTCAACTGGCGGACCTGGTACGCTCATTCCCGCAAGGGATCCAGACGCGCCTTGGCGAGCAGGGCAATAATCTTTCCGTCGGTCAGAAACAGTTGCTGGCGATGGCGCGCGTGTTGGTGCAGGCTCCGCAGATCCTGATCCTGGATGAAGCCACGGCCAATATCGATTCAGGCACCGAACAGGCGATCCAGCGTGCATTGCGGTTGATCCGTGAGCACACCACGCTGGTGGTGATTGCTCACCGTCTTTCAACTATCGTTGAGGCTGACTCGATTCTGGTGTTGCACCGCGGGCATGCAGTGGAACAGGGGAATCATCAGCAACTGCTGGCGCAGCAGGGCCGCTATTACCAGATGTACCAGTTGCAACTGGCTGGTGAAGAACTGGCTGCCGCCACGCATGAGGAAACTCAACCGGCATAAGGTCGCCCGCCAGTGTGCACCGCTGGCGGGGTTCCTGATTTTCCGCACCACCAACAGGCATTCTTTCCTTCCTCTCTCCTGCTTACTGCACTTTTTCAACGCGCCACGCACCATAATGGTGCGTAATAAGCCATCAGCTATTCGCGCCACTGCTCATTGTTGACCTCTATACCTTCATTCACCCACGTAATTAGCAGAATTCTTATACGAAATGATTTATGGCATAGCCTTTGCTTGATAAGACTCGTACCGGGGGTGAGTTTTTGGGCTTAATGGGTGGAGAGGCAATATGAAGCTGGTTACCGTGGTGATTAAACCATTCAAGTTAGAGGACGTGCGCGAAGCCTTATCCTCTGTAGGTATTCAGGGGTTGACCGTAACTGAAGTCAAAGGGTTTGGTCGCCAGAAAGGCCATGCCGAGCTTTATCGCGGAGCCGAATACAGCGTCAACTTCTTACCTAAAGTCAAAATCGATATTGCTATCGCCGATGACCAGTTAGATGAAGTGATTGATGTGATCAGCAAAGCGGCCTACACCGGCAAAATTGGCGATGGCAAAATTTTCGTTGCCGAATTGCAACGTGTCATTCGTATTCGCACTGGCGAGACAGACGAAGCCGCACTGTAATCACAGGCTCAGTAAAGTAAACGGGGATGGTTAATAATGAAAAAACTTTTATCCATGTTGGGCCTGAGTACGGTAACCATGGTTCCTTCTTTGGCTCTGGCCGCTCCGGCGGTGGCAGACAAAGCTGACAACGCTTTCATGATGATTTGCACCGCGTTGGTGTTGTTCATGACTTTGCCCGGCGTCGCTTTGTTTTACGGTGGTTTGTTGCGTGCCAAGAACGTGCTCTCCATGCTGACACAGGTCACCGTGACCTTTGCCTTGGTATGCGTGCTGTGGGTGCTGTATGGCTACAGTTTTGCCTTCAGCGAAGGGAATGCCTTCTTTGGTGGCTTCCAGACGGTGATGCTGAAAGGGATCGGCATTGACAGCGTAACCGGCACGTTTAGCCAGATGATCCACGTGGCGTTCCAGGCTTCCTTCGCCTGTATTACCGTGGCGCTGGTGGTGGGGGGCTTTGCCGAACGGATTCGCTTCTCCGCCGTAGTGATTTTTGCGGCCATCTGGTTCACCATTTCCTACCTGCCGATTGCGCACATGGTATGGGGCGGTGGTTTACTGGCCAGCGATGGTGCGCTGGACTTTGCCGGTGGTACGGTAGTGCACATCAACGCTGCCAGTGCGGGGTTGGTCGGTGCTTACTTGCTGGGTAAGCGTGCCGGTTTTGGCAAAGAAGCGTTTAAACCGCACAACTTGCCAATGGTGTTTACCGGGGCCTCTATCCTGTATATCGGTTGGTTTGGTTTCAATGCGGGTTCTGCCAGCGCGGCCAATGGCATTGCCGCCCTGGCGTTCCTGAACACCGTAATAGCGACGGCGGGTGCGATCCTCTCCTGGACCTTCGCCGAGTGGATCCTGCGCGGTAAGCCTTCTCTGTTAGGGGCCTGTTCCGGCTGTATCGCGGGTCTGGTAGCGATTACGCCGGCTGCGGGTACTGTTGGTGTGGGCGGGGCACTGATTATCGGCCTGGTAGGCGGTGTTGCTGGCCTGTGGGGGGTGGTGACACTGAAGAAATGGCTGAAAGTTGACGATACCTGTGATGTGTTTGGGGTCCACGGCGTATGCGGTATCGTGGGTTGCCTGTTGACCGGCGTGTTTACGGCTTCTTCACTTGGTGGTACGGGCTACGCTGCTGGCGTTACCATGGCGCATCAGATGTGGATCCAGTTGCTGAGCGTGGTGATTACCCTGGTATGGTCAAGCGTAGCGGCGTTTATTGCCTTCAAAGTGGCGGGTGCGGTGGTTGGGCTGCGTGTGCCAGAAGATCAAGAGCGCGAGGGCTTGGACGTCAACAGCCACGGCGAGAACGCCTACAACCAGTAAACTTGGAAAGAACAGTAGGCTGAATGATCACTGATAAAAATAGTGGGGCGATGGTGACATCGCCCTTTTTCTTTTTAGGCGTCGCGCTGGCGGATAACGCCTTCTTGCACCGTGCTGGCGACCAGCACCCCTTCACGGGTATAGAACTGACCGCGTACAAACCCGCGGGCACCGGAAGCCGAGGGGCTTTCCACCACGTACAGTAACCAGTCGTCCAAGCGGAACGGGCGATGGAACCACATGGAGTGATCGATGGTAGCCACCTGCATACCGGGTTCAAGGAACCCCACGCCGTGCGGCTGCAACGCCGTTGGCAGAAAGTTGAAGTCTGATGCGTAGCCCAGTAAATATTGATGGATCCGCAGGTCATCCGGCATGGTGCCATTGGCACGGAACCACACGTGGCGATAAGGTTCCTCCACGCTACCTTTCATTGGGTTATGAAATCTTACCGGGCGCATTTCGATCGGTTTTTGGCCAATAAACTTTTCCCGCACCTTTTCCGGCAGCATATGCGACAGCTTTTGGGCGATTTCCGATTCTGACATCAGCCCTTCTGGCGGTGGTACATCCGGCATGGTGTTTTGGTGTTCAAACCCTTGTTCCGGGGTTTGGAAAGAAGCGGTCATGTAGAAGATCGGCTTGCCATGTTGAATGGCGCTGACGCGGCGCGCGCTGAAGCTGTTGCCGTCGCGCAGGGTTTCTACTTCATAAATAATCGGCTGACTGCTATCCCCAGGGCGCAGGAAGTAGCTGTGGAATGAGTGAACGCTGCGCTCTTCAGGAGCGGTCTGCTTGGCAGCATACAACGCCTGACCAACGACCTGGCCGCCAAATACCTGGCGTAATCCCAGATCTTCGCTCTGGCCGCGGTACAAGCCTTCTTCAATTTTCTCCAAATTCAGCAGGTCGAGGAGGTTTTGTAATGCCTGACTCATAAAGTGGTAACCCTTTTCATCATCATGGTGCGCAGTGTGAGGAATATTACGGCAAAACGTCAATACATTGCATTATCCCTTTCACCTTTCTGTTGGCGTTAATCTGTACGTTATTGGGTTTTTATGGGCAATAACGCGTTGTTAACGTTGACTTAAATTAGCTTGCTAAGTTGTTAATGTGCTTATTTTTGTGATTTAAATGGTGCTTTATGCTATATTTAAATGTCTTGGTGGTTAAAGCCACCAACGTGTTGCTGAAAGTAGAGGAGAGCGATCTATGAAACTCTGGCAAGTAGCAGGTGGAGTAGCCGTGTTGACGATTACCCTGGCAGGCTGTGCCCACCAGAGTACGGACGTGCCAACACCGGCTAAAAGTACCCCCGCGGCGTCACAAGCGCAGATACAAGGCCCAGCGGTGAAAGGTTCGGTGAATATTCGTCAGCGCATTGCGTTGCCACCGGATGCCGTATTGACGGTCACATTGTCTGATGCATCACTGGCTGATGCGCCGTCAAAAGTCATTGCACAACGGGTGACGCGTACTGAGGGCCAACAGGCACCGTTCAGTTTTGTGCTGCCCTATAACCCGGCGGACATTCAGCCTAATGCGCGAATCATTCTGAGCGCGGCGATTACGCTGAACGGCCAGTTGACCTTTATCACGGACACCATTCAGGAAGTCATTAATCGCAACGGAACTCAGGCCGAGCTGTTGCTGGTTCCTGTGCAGAATGTGCCTCTTCAGGCAACCTCGGCACTCACGCCGTAACATGGGTTCTTGAATCAAATAGCCTTTGTGCCTAGCGGCCAAAGGCTTTTTTTACCAGCGCCAGCTATAAATCTGTAAATCGATACTGCCCTGTGTGTTGAACGCAATACCTTCGGCAAGCAGTGCCTGTTTTTGCCTGGTGTGATCCTCGCCGCGTAACGAAATCTGGCCGTGGCGATTAATGACTCGATGCCAGGGCAGGGTGCTGCCTTCCGGCAACTTTTTCAGCACCCCACCCACCTGACGTGCGGCGCGTGATGAACCCGCCAGCCTGGCAACGTCACCGTAAGTGGTCACTTTGCCGTAGGGGATAGCGGCAACCACGTGAAATACGCGCTGACGAAATGTAGCGTCTGCTGGTGCCATGTCTCTCTTCCTGCTGCATCAATCCATAAAAGGAAGTGTGCCACAGCCTGGGTGGGTAAGAAAACAGCGGTTGGCCTGGGTTGGCTTGCTATTTGGGTAGCCATCGCTGATAATGCCCACCGCTTCGCAGTTAATGAAGCCGTCAATGGGGGCCCTGTTGGTTCTCCCGCAACACTAACTTGTGAACTCGGTCAGATCCGGAAGGAAGCAGCCGTAGCAGGTGACGTGTGTGCCGGGATGTAGCTGGCAGGGTCCCCACCAATTTCAGTATCCCCAGAAATCACTGACTAATACCTTCTCTCGTTATTTCATCCGCATAATGAAGTAATAGATGCTGCTAAAGACAACCTGTTACGACACTTAATTCTCTTTTAACCGCGATGATTTTTGATCATGAGTGGAGTTGATGGCAATGGGGTGTAGCAGGAGATTAGCGGGCTTTCGAACAAAAACATCAGCGGATTAGCGTTGGCAGATAGTCACCCGCCAGAAATTAATGTCACGCTATCAGACCGGTTTCCCTGATATTCTGTATGGATGAGTTTGTTTGCAATTAGCAGCCACTATTTTTACCGTAGTGACATGCAATCTATCCAAATGATGAATAATTAACCGCTATTCGTTTGGAGTAACCGTCAGTTAACGGCACTGTGGCGTTAATACGCAGCGCAAAAGAAACCGCCATCCTTAATTGAAAAACATTTCCAGTTATTTCAAAAGGATTGTTTGCGGCATAGTAAAGCCCCTGAGTTTTTAAGATAAATACCTAATCAGGGCAGCAATTGAAGCCGATAGCAATATCGGCCCAACGCGGTGGTGCTTTGATTATCTTACGAATTTCCAAACGGCAACTGGGATCTTATCGTACAGCTTGTTCATAGTCAGCTCGGCCAGACGATGGTCTGCAGCAGAGTAGAACAATTCCAGCTCATCGTTGGAGAGTTCGTACTTATTTTTCTCAATAACTCGCTCAAGAGTGTCAATCGTGGTGCATTTGCGCAAACGCATCAGATAGTCAATTTTTGTCATGGTAACCTTTAATCTTATTAACCGTAAAATTGTTTGAGGATAATTATCCCCTAAGTTTTCATCGTCGTACAGATGCCCTCTCCTGAGAACATTCTGAATAATCGCGTCTTGGTTTTTTGCCAGCGGCGCAAATCGGAATCATTAATACCGTAACTGCTGAACAGTGTATAGGTATCGTCGAGATATTCTTCAACTAACTCCGACAAATCACTTTCGTCCATGTATTTAATTCTAAAGCTCATTACAAACGAAGCAATATGTTCAATCAACTCGTTAAGCTGCAGATTGACGGAAGACGTTGGGTCGTTTACCCACCCATGGCTGCTGTCACCCAAAGTGACCATGCCTTCGTCATACAAATTTTCACACAAGAATTTGAGTTGTGCAATATCATGCCTTTTAGGCGAATACTCATCCATATCATCCCCCGTAAGTCTTAATTTCGGTGTTGATAACACTCTGTGAGTACACTGATTTACATCATAGACGGATACAGCTTAACAAGAACTAAATAAACTACCCGTATAATTAATATAAGTCATTTCTTGCCATTTGGCCTGTTACTATTACTCAAACTTACAATTCATTAGCCGTTGATGGGCCAAGTTATCGCTGACATCAAATACTTGGCTCTTTTTGTCAGAGTAAATGCACGGGTATCATTAATGTATTCGCCAGCGTTGATATCCCGATACGTGTTAAAACTGACCTCTATTGGTGGTAACTTGTTGAATTATAGAGGCTGTCTATAAATTCAGCTCAAGTGTTTCTAATGAGTTTTCAGGGTAAAATACATTCTCTGAATAAGCATACAGCCTGCTGTTAGTATAAGTATTTACTTAGATTACTTATTATTAATCACTTTTTTTAATTGTTTCACAGAAAGTATGCCTACTCTGTTACAACAGATCAATGTTACATGTACGAAGTATCAGACTGTTGCACGATTTACCTCTCTATCCTACTCCTTTTCTGCTCATTGAGGGGCAAATTTTTCGTCGAATAAATTTTTTTTACCGTTCACTAACATTTGTGCATACCTGAATAACCGGATTGATCACTGGCGTGACAAACAGAAGCGAGGGATGTTTACGGCAACCCAGGTTGTGAGAGGGGGGATAAGAAAGCCCCGTAGAGCAACCACGGGGCGTTGGTGCAGATAGCACTCGGGCGTTAACGCTTTTTCTTGTGCCCTTGTACTGCTTTGAATCGTGGGTTGGATTTACAGATCACATAGATTCGGCCATGGCGGCGTACCACTTTGCAATCCGGATGGCGATGCTTTGCCGAACGCAATGAACTCAGAACCTGCATGATGACTCCCTATTATTTTTTGCTGCCGAGGAAACTGCCAAACCGTTGTTGGAAACGGGCGGTGCTGCCTTCTTTTGAGAACTCTTTCTGCTTGCCGGTATAGTACGGATGCGAAGCAGAGGAGACATCGATCGTGACATAGGGCCAGCGTTGGCCATCAAGATCGATAGTACGCTCGGTTTTAATCGTCGAACCTACTTTGAAATAGGTATCGGCGCTGAGATCGTGGAATACCACGGTGCGGTAATTGGGATGAATGCCTGCTTTCATAATGAACCTAATTGTTATGTTATAATATAACATTAACTATAAATTGCACCGAGAAGAGGATCAAGGAGAAAATGCGTTTTCAGGTTATTTAATGAGAGTAGTTTGCATTTACAGCATGACAGGCAAAGAAAAAGGCCGCATCAGAGTGCGGCCTTGGTGTTACTCTGAAAGAGTATCAGTGATGTTTAACCGGATGGCTGTGTTCCAGCTCTTCAGATTTCTTACTGAAGCGGCGGCGAACCACCACGAAGAACACCGGTACAAAGAAGATAGCCAAGACGGTTGCGGCGACCATCCCGCCCATCACACCCGTACCTACGGCATTTTGTGCGCCAGAGCCTGCACCGCTACTGATAACCAGCGGCATTACCCCTAGGATGAACGCCAGCGAGGTCATTAGGATAGGGCGCAGACGCATACGTACCGCTTCCAGCGTGCCTTCGACCAGACCCTTGCCCTCTTTTTCCATCAGGTCTTTGGCGAATTCCACAATCAATATGGCGTTCTTCGCCGATAGCCCAATGGTGGTCAACAGGCCTACCTGGAAGTAAACGTCGTTCTCCAACCCACGCAGGGTTGCAGCGACCAGAGCACCGACTACCCCCAATGGCACCACCAGCATTACCGAGAAGGGTATTGACCAGCTTTCGTACAGTGCAGCCAGACACAAGAACACCACGATCAGCGAGATAGCATACAGTGACGGAGCCTGGTTGCCGGACAGACGTTCCTGATAGGACATACCGGTCCAATCATAGCCCACGCCGCTTGGCAGTTTAGCCGCCAGTTCTTCCATCATGTCCATAGCCTCACCGGTACTTTTGCCGGGTGCTGCCTGACCGAGGATCTCCATGGATGGCAGACCGTTATAGCGTTCCAAGCGTGGCGAACCAAACTCCCATTTCGCACTGGCGAAAGCAGAGAAGGGCACCATCTGGCCGGAACTGCCCCGGACATACCAGTTATCAATATCACTTGGCAACATGCGGAACGGGGCTTCAGCTTGCAGATACACTTTCTTCACACGGCCACGATCGATGAAATCGTTGACGTAAGATCCGCCCAGTGCCGAGCTTAAGGTGGTATTGATATCACTCAGGGAAACGCCCAGTGCCAGCGCTTTTTCCTGATCGATTTCCAGTTTGAACTGCGGTGTATCTTCCAGGCCGTTCGGGCGCATACCGACCAGTAAGTCAGGATGCTGTGCCGCCATGCCTAGCAGTTGGTTACGGGCTTCGGTCAGCTTTTCGTGCCCCAGGTTACCCTGATCGATCAACTGGAAGTCAAAGCCTGTCGCAGTCCCCAGTTCAACAATCGCTGGCAGGTTAAAGGCGAATACCAGACCATCTTTAATCTGTGAGAACGCCCCCATGGCACGACCTACGATAGCGGGCACCTTGTTTTGTTCACCGCTGCGCTCAGACCAGTCTTTCAAACTGACGAATGCCAGACCGGTGTTCTGCCCTTGGCCGCTGAAACCGAAGCCGTTAACGGTAAACACCGAGTTAACGTTGTCTTTTTCATTGGTCAGGAAGTAATCGTTCACTTCTTCCAGCACTTTTTGGGTACGTTCCTGAGTCGCACCTGCCGGCATTTGCACCATGGTTAACAGCATGCCCTGATCTTCATCCGGCAAGAACGAGGTAGGCAAGCGCAGGAACAGCAGGCCCATACCAACCACGATCAGCAGGTAGATCACCAGATAACGGCCGGTACTGCGCAGGATGTTTGCTACGCTGTCGGTGTAGTGGTGAGTGCTCTTTTCAAACAGACGGTTAAACCAGCCGAAGAACCCGGTGGTCACACCGTGATCGCCTTTCGCGATCGGTTTCAGCATCGTGGCACACAGCGCAGGCGTCAGAATCAACGCCACCAGCACCGACAGCACCATGGCAGAAACGATGGTAATTGAGAACTGACGATAGATCGCCCCGGTTGAGCCGCCGAAGAAGGCCATTGGGACAAATACCGCCGACAGCACCAGCGCTATCCCCACCAATGCGCCCTGGATCTGATCCATGGACTTTCTGGTGGCTTCTTTTGGCGGTAAACCTTCTTCCGCCATCACACGCTCGACGTTTTCTACCACCACGATGGCATCGTCTACCAACAAGCCTATCGCCAACACCATACCGAACATCGTCAGGGTGTTTATCGAGTAGCCAAAGGCCGCCAGGATGGCGAACGTCCCGAGTAAGACCACCGGCACGGCGATCGTTGGGATCAACGTGGCGCGGAAGTTCTGTAGGAACAGATACATCACCATGAACACCAGGATGATCGCTTCAATCAGCGTTTTTACCACTTCGTGAATCGAAATTTTAACGAAGGGGGTAGTGTCATACGGATAAACGACTTTCAGGCTGGACGGGAAGAACGGTTCCAGCTTAGCCAGTTCGGCCTTGACAGCCGCTGCCGTATTCAGCGCGTTGGCACCGGTCGCCAGCTTGATACCGATACCGGAAGCCGGTTTACCGTTAAAGCGGGCAATCACGTTGTAGCTTTCACCACCCAGTTCAACCTTGGCAACGTCGCGCAGGAGCACCTGTGAGCCGTCGGTATTTACTTTCAGCATGATTTTGCTGAACTCTTCCGGCGAGGTCAGGCGGGTTTGTGCAATGATCGAGGCGTTCAGCTGCTGGCCTGGAACCGGTGGAGTCCCACCAAGTTGGCCTGCCGCGATCTGGTTGTTCTGCACTTTGATAGCCGCGATAACATCTCCAGGCGTCAACTGGAAGTTGTTCAACTTGTTCGGATCCAGCCAGATACGCATCGCATATTGGGAGCCGAAGAGCTGAACAGTACCGACACCAGAGGTACGGCTGATAGGATCCTTGATGTTGGAGCCTACGTAGTCCGCGATATCTTCCTGCGTCATGCTGCCGTCTTCAGAAATAAAGCCGGCGACCATCAGGAAGCTGCTGCTTGATTTCTCTACGCTCACGCCCTGTTGCTGCACTTCCTGCGGCAACAGAGGCATGGCCAGTTGCAGTTTGTTCTGCACCTGTACCTGAGCGATATCCGGATCGGTACCCGAGTTGAACGTCAGCGTGATCTGAACGTTGCCAGACGAATCACTGCTGGAGGACATATACAGCAGGCCATCGATACCGTTCATGTTCTGTTCGATAACCTGCGTTACGGTATCCTGCACCGTTTTGGCGTCAGCACCTGGATAGTTGGCGGAGATAGTCACCGCCGGTGGCGCAATGGTCGGATATTGCGCGATAGGCAGCTTCATTATCGACAAGATACCTGCCAACATAATAATGATGGCAATTACCCATGCGAAAATGGGGCGATCTATAAAGAACTTAGCCATGTATTACCGGCTCCTTTTTTATGACTTCTTCGCGGATTCAGGCTGAGTCTGAGCGGGGGCCTGGCTGTCAGCTTCTTGCGCTTTCACCTGGGCTCCTGGTCTGATCTTCTGCAAGCCAGTGACAATCACACGGTCGCCAGCTTTCAGGCCCGCAGTCACCAGCCATTTATCGCCAATGGCCTGCGCGGCAGTCAGCGTACGCAATTCCACTTTATCGTCAGCGCCAACAACCAAGGCCGTTGCTTCGCCACGCGGGTTGCGTGTTATACCCTGTTGTGGGACCAGCAAGGCGTCGTTGCGCACGCCTTCATCCAGACGGGCACGGACGAACATACCGGGCAGCAGGGCATCATTTGGATTAGGGAAGATTGCGCGGATGGTGATGGAGCCGGTGGTTTGATCAACGGTAACATCCGAGAACTCCAACGTCCCTTCATGCGCATATGTCTGCCCGTTTTCCAGCAGCAGTTTCACCTTGGCTTTGCCGTTTTCCTGTTGCAGGCTACCGTCGGCCAGTTCCTGTTTCAGACGTAGAAAGTCATTGCTGGACTGGGTGACATCCACATACATCGGATCAAGCTGCTGTACGGTGGTCATGGCAGTCACTTGCCCGGTGGAAACCAGCGCGCCTTCGGTTACGGTAGAGATGCCAGCCCGGCCGGAGATCGGCGAAGTGACCTTGGTGTAAGCCAGATTGATGCGTGCGGCCTCTACTGCGGCTTTGGCAGCCACCACGGCGGCGTTGGCTTGCAGCTGAGTTGAAACGGCAGTGTCGTAATCCTGCTTACTGACGTAGTTGGTACCCAGTAAAGGTTTGTAGCGCGTCACCGTCAGACGGGCGATTTCCGCAGCGGCCTGGGCTTTGGCCAGTTCGCCTTTGGCGCTGTCATAAGCGGCCTGATAGGTTGCCGGATCGATTTGATAGAGTGAAACACCGGCTTTGATATCGCTGCCTTCGGTAAAGTTACGTTTCAGGATAATGCCGCTAACCTGAGGGCGAACTTCGGCGATGCGGTATGCTGCGGTGCGGCCAGGAAGATCGGTAGTGATGTTGAGAGGTTCAGCCTTCAATGTCACGACACCCACGGTAGGAGCGGGGTGTTGGGCACCTTGTTGCTGAGTTTCTTTATCGTTACATCCTGTAAGCACTAAGCTGCCTGAAAGCATCAGAACTGCCGCCAGAGGCGTTAACCCTCTGTTTTTGTTCATAGAAAAACCTCAAGTGTCCGATTTCAAAATGATCAATGGATCACAAGCTTTAAAACCCATTGCTGCGTTAATTTTATGTGCGTGCTATGGTACATACATTCGCGAATGTATGTAAATCACACTTCCCCTAAAAAGCAACGTCATGGCACGAAAAACCAAACAGCAGGCGCTAGAAACACGACAACAGATTCTCGACGCCGCAGTGAGAGAGTTCTCTGAACGTGGCGTTTCAGCAACGTCACTGACAGATATTGCTACCGCGGCGGGGGTTACGCGTGGTGCAATTTACTGGCACTTCAAAAATAAGGTAGACCTGTTCAGCGAGGTCTGGGAATTGTCAGAGTCGAAAATAGGCGACCTGGAGATAGAGTATCAGACAAAGTTTCCTGATAATCCACTGCGTATTTTAAGAGAGATTCTGATTTACATTCTGACAGCTACGGTGGATGACAGCCGTCGCCGCGCCCTGATGGAGATTGTATTTCATAAGTGCGAGTTCGTGGGTGAAATGATGCCGCTGCATGACGCGCGCAAAATACTTTATCTGGAAGGTTACGATCGTATCGAATGCGTATTGCGCAATAGCATGGATCATGGCCAGCTACCCGCCGATTTACACACCCGCCGTGCCGCTATCATACTACATGCCTATGTCACGGGCCTGATGGAAAACTGGCTGTTTATGCCGGAAAGCTTTGATCTGAAAGCCGAAGCGAGTGTATTAGTAGATACCTTCATCGATATGGTGCAACTCAGCCCGACCCTGCGCGTGCAACCGCCTGAGCTGACAGAGCGCCAACCTCTATAAGGAGAGCTTTATGTCATCCGTTTTACTGATCGCTAATGGTGCGGCTTACGGCCAGGAGTCATTGTTCAATGCGTTGCGCTTGGCGATTACCCTGAAAGAGCAGCAGCCCGATCTTGATCTCAAGCTGTTTCTGATGTCCGACGCCGTCGTCGCCGGTATTGCCGGGCAGCAACCGCGTGAAGGTTATCATTTGCAGCAGATGCTGGAGATCCTGACGGCACAGCAGGTTATGGTAAAACTGTGTAAAACCTGTGCCGACGCGCGCGGTGTCAGCCAACTGAAACTGGCTGATGGTGTCGAGATCGGCACGCTGGTGGAGCTGGCGCAATGGACGTTGGCAGCCGAAAAGGTGCTGACCTTCTAAACCTTAACGGTACATCACCAGCAACGTTTTTCTTATTCATTGCCCCCCTGCGATCGTGCTAGTCTGGTTTTTCCATTGCCAAACCGATGTTAAATCATGAGTCGCAGGTTCATCACAGCATCTTCTCAGACTGTTTCTCTGTTGCGCGGAGCAGATATGACCCGCACTATCGCCCTATTTCTGCTGTTGTTTGCCATGGTCTTTCTGCCAGCCGTTGCTGATGCGGCGCAGAATGGTGATATTCCTTCCCGCAGTGACATTCAAAGCCAGCTTGATTCGCTAAACAAACAGAAAACCCTGACGCCAGCGGAGAAGCTGTCACAACAAGATTTAACCCAAACCGTGGAGCTGCTCGATGCCATTGATCGTACCCGGCAAGAGGCGAATGATCTTAAGCAGCAGCTTCAGCAGGCTCCGGTAAAATTACAGCAGATCACCAAGGCGCTGGAGGCGCTGAAAAACCCGGCCAATGAAGCTCTGACCCGCGCCGAGTTGCAGCCGCTTTCTCTGCGTCAGTTGGAAAGCCGTCTGTATCAGACGCTGGACGATCTGCAGAACACCCAGGAAAGCCTCTCCACTTACAACAGCCAGCTTATTTCGTTGCAAACTCAGCCCGAACGGGTACAAAGCACCATGTACACCGCCTCGCAGCGCCTGCAAGAGATCCGTAATCTGCTTAACGATCGCTCGCCAGGGCAGGCGGCGTTGCGCAGCACTCAACAGGTGATGCTCAATACCGAGCAGGTATTGCTCAACGCTGAGATAGAGTTGCAGCGCAGAAGCCTGGAGGCCAACACCACGTTGCAGGATCTGCTGCAGAAGCAGCGTGATTACACCACCATGAACATCGACGCGCTCGATCACCGGGTGCAGGTGTTACAGGATGTGGTGAATAACAAACGCCTGACGCTGTCAGAAAAAACGGCGAAGGAGGCGCAAAACCCAGAAGATACTACCGACATTCAGCACGATCGCCTGGTGAGCAAAGAGCTGGATGTCAATCGCCAGATCAGCCAACGGCTGATTGCCGCCACGGAACAGAGCAACACCCTGTTCCAGCAGAATATCCAGGTCAAGAACTGGCTCGACCGTGGCCTGCAATCGGAACGTAATCTGAAAGAGCAGATCCAGGTGCTGAAAGGCAGTCTGGTGCTGTCGCGCATCCTTTATCAACAGCAGCAGAATCTGCCGCCAAGGACGCTGGCATCGGACATGAGTACCCAGATCGCCGATCTGCGCTTGGAGCAGTTTGAAGTCAATCAGCAGCGCGATGAGCTCTTCAAGGGCGATGATTTTATCAACAAACTGGTGGCTGCCAGCAAAGAAAAGGCCAGCGGCGATGTGATTGATGCACTGAATGAAATTATCGATATGCGCCGCGAATTGCTCGATCAACTGAATAAACAGCTCAACAATCAACTGTCGCTGGCGATTAATCTGCAGATCAACCAGCAGCAACTGACCAGCGTTTACACCTCAGTGCAGGACACGCTGACCCAGCAGATTTTCTGGGTCAACAGCAACCGGCCTATCGATCTTGCCTGGCTGAAAGCGATGCCGGGGGCGATTAAAGAACAGCTTGCCGCGCTGAATTTCAAGTTTGAACCCGGCCAGATGCTGATGGGCGGATTACAGGCACTGGTTTTCCTGATCCCGCTGCTGATCGTCATCGGGCTGCTGCGTTGGCGCTATCGCCTGATCGATAGCCATTTGCAGAAACTGGCGAGTGATGTCGGCCAGTTAAAGCGCGATACTCAGTTGCATACGCCGAAAGCCATCCTGCTGACGCTGCTGAAGGTGTTACCGGGTTCGCTGTTGCTATTGGGGGGCGGGTTCTGGTTCTATCGGGCAGAATTCACGGTCAGCGATTTTATCTGGGCGCTGTCGCAACAGTTGGCGCTATTCTGGCTGGTATTTGGCTTTACCTTCCGCATGTTGGCGCCTGGCGGTATTTCAGAGCGTCATTTTAATACCCCTGCCGATCACTGTGCTCATTATCGCCGCCAGACGCTCAGGTTAGGCCTCGCCTTACTGCCGCTGATCTTCTGGTCAGTACTGGGCGAAAAGGCACCGCTGCGGCTGGTGGAGGATGTGATTGGTCAGGTGGTGGTGATCCTGACGCTGGCGTTGCTGTCGGTGCTGGTATTTCCGCTGTGCCGCGACAGTTGGCGTGAGAAAGGTTCTCATGCGGTGAGGCTGGTGATCGTTACGGCAATTGTCGCGATGCCCATGATTCTGTTGGGGCTGGTATTTGTGGGTTATTTCTACACCGCGCTGCGCTTAGCGGGGCGCTGGATTGACAGCCTGTATCTGTTCTTCCTGTGGAATATTGTTTATCAGGCCGCCATACGTGGCCTGAGCGTGGCGGCCCGCCGCCTGGCCTATCGCCGTGCTTTGGCGCGGCGTCAGAATCTGGCAAAAGAGAAAGAAGGTGCTGAAGGCAGTGAGGCGGTGGAGGAACCCCCATTGGCGCTGGACCAAATCAATCAGCAGTCGCTGCGTTTAACCACCATGGTGCTGTTCCTGGTCTTTGCCACCGCGTTCTACGCGATTTGGTCGGATCTGGTAACGGTATTCTCTTATCTCGACAGCATTTCCCTGTGGCATTACGCCAGCACGGTCGCGGGCACCAGTGTGCCACAGGCGGTTACTTTGGGGAATCTGATGGTGGCGATCGTGGCGGTGATTGTCACCTACGTCATGACGCGCAACCTGCCGGGGCTGCTCGAAGTGCTGGTGCTCTCGCGTCTGCAACTGCGGCAGGGAGCCTCTTATGCCATCACCACCATTCTGACCTATCTGATCACCACCGTGGGGACGATCACCGCGCTGAGTTCTTTGGGCGTTTCCTGGGATAAACTGCAATGGCTGGTGGCGGCGCTGTCTGTAGGCTTGGGGTTCGGGCTACAGGAGATCTTCGCCAACTTCGTTTCCGGCCTGATTATTCTGTTTGAACGTCCGGTGCGTATTGGCGATACCATTACTATCGGCACCTTTTCGGGCACGGTCAGTAAAATCCGCATTCGCGCCACGACCATCACCGACTTTGACCGTAAAGAGGTGATTATTCCCAATAAGGCGTTTGTGACCGAACGGCTGATTAACTGGTCGCTGTCTGACACCATTACCCGCGTGCTGATTAAGGTCGGTGTGGCTTACGGTTCCGATCTGGATAAGGTGAAAGCGGTGCTGTTGCAAGCGGCGCACGAAAACCCGCGCGTTATGACTGATCCCGAACCGCAGGTGTTCTTCCTTAACTTTGGTGCCAGCACGCTGGATCACGAACTGCGTCTCTACGTGCGCGAGTTGCGCGACCGCAGCTATACCGTGGATGAGCTGAACCGCTCAATTGAACGCTTGTGCCGTGAGAACGATATCAATATCGCCTTCAACCAACTGGAAGTGTATTTACATAATCAGCAGGGGAATGAGGTGCAGGAAGTGAAGCGGGCGCAAGCTCAGAATAATGGCGGTCAACCAGCGGTTTAATTTAGTGGGCCGACAAGGCGGTGCTGCGCAAGTGAAAACCTGCCCGCCATCATTGTTGGCCAGTCGGCTGATAGAGCGACGTCATACCCGCACGCTGTACTTTTTCCTGATAATCCTTTTTGACAATATCCAATGCAGCCAGCGCCGTTGCCGGATCGATTTCGTTACATTCCAGCAGGTAAATCAGATCTACCGCCAGTTGTAATTCTGGAGAAGCATTATCTATAGACATAGGTCCAACGTGTGAGTAAGTGATATATCATTTCGGTTTAGTATAGTGAACATCGCCAAGGGGAGGGAATAATCATTCAAATAATGTGATAACTATTCAAAAACCGTTTTCTTTTCGTTCAATATTGCGCTCAATACGCGCTAATGCTTGCCGACAACGCACTAATCGGCCTTCGATCGCCGCCAGTTCCTGTTGTAGCTTTTTCTGCGCTGCAAAGGTGGCTTGCTGCCCCAACAGGTTTTCCCGATCCTCAATCATCGAGATCAAACGGCGTTCATAATCCTGATGTTCTGCCAGCTTGTGATACAAATCGACGGTTACTACCTCTTTGGGCTGATTTTTGCGCCTCAACACCTGGGTGGCCATTTCACGCTGCAATGCGGTGAGCTGCGCGACCAGTTTTTCCGCCAGAAAGGCGACGTGAGCGGTGCGGTTATCCTTTACCGCAGTCTGTAACTGAGCAAAGTTCTTTTTTACTTCAGCCAGATAGTCACGTAAACGCGTACCGTGGTTGGAAAATAGCGCTACGTCAAAACGTGCCTGGGGGATCGGTACATCGCCACGGGGTTGCACTTCGCTGGCTAATGCGGCGATCTGCTGCTCAAGGGCTTGTAGTAAGCGCTGCGTACTCACGGGATGTCCTTTGGGAAAACGGTTTGTTGCTAAGCTTGCCCGTGAACGGCATCTGAAACAAGCCGCGTGTGGATAAACCCGCCACCGGTGATACAGTAAGCGGCCATCATGATGATAAGGACAGGCATGACGCGTTGGTTATTAATGTTATTGGGTTGGCTGGCGGTGCTGCTGGCAACGCTGGGCGTTGTGCTACCGTTGCTGCCGACCACGCCGTTCCTGCTGTTGGCTGCGTGGTGTTTTGCCCGCTCATCGCCGCGTTTTCATCACTGGTTGTTGTATCGCTCATGGTTTGGTAGCTATCTGCGTCACTGGCAGCAACACCGTGCATTACCGCCGGGGGCTAAATGGAAGGCGGTGCTGCTTATTGTGCTGACGTTCGCCGTTTCACTGTGGCTGGTGAAACTCTGGTGGGTCAGGGGCGTTCTGTTGGTGATGCTGGTCGCCTTGCTGACCTTTATGCTACGGCTGCCGGTTATTGATCGGGAGCAACAAAAAACGCGCTGATTGTGCTGCGTCGGTTGCATTTATCGCGCATTTTGCATAGATTTGGGCGTTTTCGTACGCAGGCTTCTCCCCTCTGATTATTCTTGCCCAAGGCATTACCCATGCCGGGGTTTGAGGGGCCTGTGTGGAAGTTATCAGGTAGTTTTATCAGGCAATAACTATGACCGTGACTGCACAGCAGCTTCAGTTTATTAAAGACAGTATCAAAACCATCCCCGACTATCCGAAACCGGGCATTCTGTTTCGCGATGTGACCAGCCTGTTGGAAAACCCGCTGGCTTACGCTGCCAGCATCGAACTGCTGGTTGAGCGCTACCGCGAGGCGGGCTTTACCAAGGTGGTGGGTACTGAGGCGCGTGGTTTCCTGTTTGGTGCTCCGGTGGCGTTGGCGTTGGGCATTGGTTTTGTGCCGGTTCGCAAACCGGGTAAATTGCCGCGTGCGACCCTCAGCGAAAGCTATGAGCTGGAATACGGCACCGACCGGTTGGAGATCCATACCGATGCCATTACCACCGGTGACAAAGTGCTGGTGGTAGACGATCTGCTGGCGACAGGCGGCACCATCGAAGCCACCGCAACGCTGATCCGCCGCTTGGGTGGTGAAGTGAAAGATGCGGCCTTTATTATCAACCTGCCGGAACTTGGTGGTGAAACGCGCCTGAATGGCCTCGGCATTGATTGCTACTGCCTGGTCAACTTTGCAGGACACTGATCTGCAGCAGCGGATCGGCATTACCATTACGGCCTCGCGGAACGCCGCGGGGCTGTGTTAGCATGGCCCTCCAGACCACTCGACTTCTCCGGTATCAATGAGCTATCAGGTTCTAGCCCGTAAGTGGCGCCCTCAAACGTTTGCAGATGTTGTCGGACAGGAACATGTCCTGACGGCGCTGGCTAATGGCCTCTCTTTGGGGCGGATCCATCACGCCTATCTGTTCTCGGGCACGCGCGGCGTGGGCAAAACCTCTATCGCCCGCCTGTTGGCCAAAGGCCTGAACTGTGAAACCGGCATCACCGCCACCCCTTGTGGCCAATGTGATAACTGCCGCGAGATTGAACAGGGGCGTTTTGTCGATCTGATCGAGATTGACGCGGCGTCCAGAACCAAGGTGGAAGATACCCGCGATCTGCTGGATAACGTGCAATATGCCCCGGCGCGTGGTCGTTTCAAGGTTTACCTGATCGATGAAGTGCACATGCTCTCGCGTCACAGCTTCAATGCGCTGTTGAAAACGCTGGAAGAGCCGCCTTCGCACGTCAAATTCCTGCTGGCGACCACCGATCCGCAGAAACTGCCGGTGACTATTCTTTCGCGTTGCCTGCAATTTCACCTGAAGGCGATGGACGTTGAGCAGATCCGTACTCAACTGGAAACTATTCTGCAGGCGGAGCACATCACCAGTGATGCCCGAGCGCTGCAACTGCTGGCGCGCGCTGCCGACGGCAGTATGCGTGATGCCCTCAGCCTGACCGATCAGGCGATTGCCATGGGGCAAGGGCAGGTGACTACCGTTACCGTCAGCCAGATGCTTGGCACGTTAGATGATGAGCAACCGCTGGCGATTCTTGAAGCTTTGGTCAGCGCCGACGGTGAAAAAGTGATGGCGCAGGTGGCTCAGGCCGCGTCACGCGGCGTCGATTGGGAAACCCTGCTGGTGGAAACGCTGGCCTTGCTGCACCGCATTGCGATGATTCAGTTGCTGCCTACCGCGCTGGATAACCACTACGCCGCCATTGAACAGCGTTTGCGTGAATTAGCGCGCACTCTGCCACCGGCAGATCTCCAGCTTTATTACCAAGTCCTGCTGGTTGGGCGTAAAGAGCTGGCCTACGCGCCGGATCGCCGTATGGGCGTTGAGATGACCCTGCTGCGTGCGCTGGCATTTCACCCGAAAGCCGTGATCCCTGAACCGGTCGCCATGGTACAACAGGCTCCAATGGTGCAACCGCAAAGCCAGATAGCACCTGCACCGCCACCACAGTTTCAGGACGCGCCGCCCCCCTTAGGGCAGGCGGCAGCGCCACAGAATAATCAACCAACGAGTTTACCCGATGCCACCGCGCAACTGCTGAAAGCGCGAACCCAGTTGCTGCGGCAACAGGGGGCATCCACACCAAAAAAGAATGAGCCGGCTGCGCCTGGAACAGCGCGGTCGGCAAACTCAGCACTGGAGCGGTTAGCTTCCGTGACTGAGCGCAGCCAGAAGCGTCAGGCGGAAAAGGCGGTGGAGGAAAAACCTGCCAAGCCGGAAGCCTATCGCTGGCGTGCGCAGATGGAACCGGAAGCTGCCCCTGAGCCATTGGCTACTCCAAAAGCATTACGCACGGCGCTTGAGCATGAAAAAACGCCCGAGCTGTCAGCTAAACTGGTGGTTGAGGCGATTGCGCGTGATGCCTGGGCGGCGGAAGTCGATCGGTTACAAATACCGAAACTGGTCCAGCAACTGGCGTTGAACGCCTTTAAAGAAGCGTTGGAACCAGGCAGAATTTGTCTCCACCTGCGGTCTTCGCAGCGTCATCTGAATTCGCCTTCGGCGCAGAAGACGCTGGCTGATGCGCTTGGCGAGCTGTATGGCAGCCCGGTTGAACTCATCGTGGTGGAAGACGATAATCCGGTGGAGCGGACTCCGCTGGAGTGGCGGCAAGCCATTTATGAAGAAAAACTGGCGCAGGCTCGCCAGTCCATCATTGCGGATACCCATATTCAGACGTTGCGCCGATTTTTCGACGCGGATCTGGATGAAGACAGTATCCGCCCTATTTAACGCGGCGCACCGTGCGCGGCCAATGCTATGTGAGAGACGACTATGTTTGGTAAAGGCGGTCTGGGTAACCTGATGAAGCAAGCCCAGCAAATGCAAGAAAAAATGCAGCAGATGCAGGAAGAAGTCGCCAAATTGGAAGTGACGGGCGAATCCGGCGCTGGCCTGGTGAAAGTGACCATCAACGGCGCACACAACTGCCGCCGCGTGGAAATCGATCAAAGCCTGATGGAAGACGATAAAGAGATGCTGGAAGATCTGATCGCTGCGGCGTTCAACGACGCGGCGCGCCGCATCGAAGAAACCCAGAAAGAGAAGATGGCGTCCGTTTCTAACGGTATGCAGTTGCCACCTGGCTTTAAGATGCCGTTCTGATGCAAACCAGCCCGCTGCTTGAATCATTGATGGAGGCATTGCGCTGCCTGCCGGGCGTTGGCCCGAAGTCAGCGCAGCGCATGGCGTTTCAGCTGTTGCAGCGCGATCGCAGCGGCGGTATGCGCCTGGCGCAGGCGTTGACCCGTGCGATGTCGGAGATTGGCCACTGCGCCGATTGCCGCACCTTTACCGAGCAGGATACCTGTACCATCTGCAACAATCCGCGTCGGCAGCAAAACGGCCAGATCTGCGTGGTGGAAAGCCCCGCGGATATCCATGCCATTGAGCAGACCGGGCAGTTCGCCGGGCGCTACTTTGTGCTGATGGGCCATCTGTCGCCGATGGACGGGATCGGGCCTGGCGATATCGGCCTGGATCGGCTGGAGCAACGGCTGGAAAAGGAAAGCATTACCGAAGTGATCCTCGCCACCAACCCGACGGTGGAAGGGGATGCCACGGCGAACTACATCGCCGAAATGTGCGGCCAATATGGCATTCTGGCCAGCCGCATTGCCCACGGCGTGCCGGTGGGCGGTGAGCTGGAGATGGTTGATGGCACTACGCTGTCGCATTCCCTGGTCGGTCGCCACGCGATCAAGTTCTGATGTTTTTCTGCGGGGCAGGCTGCTGCCCCGTCATCGTTTCGCAAAAATTCCCCCGCCAGTCGCTTGAAAAACCTCAGGGTTGACCCCACTTTACCTTCATTGTTCTAATTTGGTCATAT
Organism: Serratia sp. HNCC26DJ206; assembly: GCF_057180605.1. NCBI lineage: Bacteria > Pseudomonadati > Pseudomonadota > Gammaproteobacteria > Enterobacterales > Yersiniaceae > Serratia > Serratia sp. HNCC26DJ206. The sequence goes on along the minus strand of NZ_JBXUGP010000014.1, from coordinate 72,193 downwards.
ACCCTTCGCCTTTCAAGCCGTGGCGTTGTTGACTGCACTCGTTCGCCCCAGTCACTTAGTTGTTCTAAGCTCCTGGGGACTCACGAGTTAGTCGCCTAGCCACAACTTGAAATTCATTGGGTATAAAATTATCGGCTATTGAGGTAATCAATGAGTATGAAAGGTCAAGAAACCCGTGGGTTCCAGTCTGAAGTAAAACAGCTACTGCATTTGATGATTCATTCGCTGTACTCCAATAAAGAAATTTTCCTGCGAGAGCTGATCTCCAACGCTTCCGACGCCGCCGACAAGCTGCGTTTCCGCGCACTTTCCACCCCGGATCTGTATGAGGGTGATGGCGAGCTGCGCGTGCGTCTCTCCTTCGACAAAGAAAAGCGCACGTTGACCATTGTCGATAACGGCATTGGGATGAACCGCGAAGAAGTGATTGAAAACTTGGGAACTATTGCCAAATCTGGCACTAAAGCGTTCCTGGAGTCGATCGGTTCCGATCAGGCGAAAGACAGCCAGTTGATCGGCCAGTTCGGCGTCGGTTTCTATTCGGCGTTCATCGTGGCGGATAAAGTCACCGTGCGCACCCGCGCGGCCGGTGCCGCGGCCGATGAGGGCGTGTTCTGGGAGTCTGCGGGTGAAGGTGATTACACCATCGCCGATATCAGCAAAGCCGATCGCGGTACCGAAATTACCCTGCACCTGCGCGAAGGTGAAGATGAATATCTCGACGGCTGGCGTCTGCGTTCGGTGATCGGTAAATACTCCGATCACATCGCGCTGCCGGTAGAGATCGAAACCAAGAATGAAGAAGACGATACCGTCACCTGGGAGAAGATCAACAAGGCGCAGGCCCTGTGGACTCGCAGCAAATCAGACGTTACCGACGAAGAGTACAAAGAGTTCTACAAGCACATTTCCCATGATTTCACCGATCCGCTGAGCTGGAGCCACAACCGTGTGGAAGGCAAGCAGGAGTACACCAGCCTGCTGTACATCCCGGCGCAGGCGCCGTGGGACATGTGGAATCGCGATCACAAGCACGGCCTGAAGCTGTACGTACAGCGCGTGTTCATCATGGATGACGCCGAGCAGTTCATGCCGAACTACCTGCGTTTCGTGCGTGGCCTGATCGATTCCAACGATCTGCCGCTGAACGTTTCCCGCGAAATTTTGCAGGATAACCGCGTAACTCAAAGCCTGCGCGGCGCGTTAACCAAACGCGTATTGCAGATGCTGGACAAGCTGGCGAAAGACGATGCGGAAGGCTACCAGAAGTTCTGGCAGCAGTTCGGTCTGGTGCTGAAAGAGGGCCCGGCAGAAGATGGCAGCAATAAAGAAGCCATCGCCAAGCTGCTGCGCTTTGCCACAACTCATAACGACAGTTCGGCGCAAAGCGTCTCGCTGGAAGAGTATGTCGGCCGCATGACCGAAGGCCAGGACAAGATCTACTACATCACCGCCGACAGCTACGCCGCCGCCAAGAGCAGCCCGCACCTGGAGCTGTTCCGCAAGAAAGGTATTGAAGTGCTGCTGCTCTCCGATCGCATCGACGAGTGGATGATGAGCTACCTGACCGAATTCGACGGTAAAGTGTTCCAGTCGGTCAGCAAAGCGGATGAAGCGCTGGATAAACTGGCGGATGAAACCGCAGAGCAGAAAGAAGCCGAGAAGCAGCTTGAGCCGTTTATCGAGCGGGTGAAAACGTTGCTGGGTGAGCGGGTGAAAGACGTGCGTTTGACGCATCGCCTGACCGATACTCCGGCCATCGTCACCACCGATGCCGATGAAATGAGCACCCAGATGGCGAAACTGTTCGCCGCAGCGGGCCAGGCAGCACCGGAAGTGAAGTATATCTTTGAGCTGAACCCGGAGCATGCGCTGGTCAAGCGCGCCTCTGACGTGGGCGATAACGAGCAATTTGCTGAATGGGTCGATCTGCTGCTGGATCAGGCCCTGCTGGCAGAGCGCGGTACGCTGGAAGATCCAAACCAGTTTATCCGCCGGATGAACAAGTTGTTGTCTGCGTAATTGATAACACCTGCGCCCTTAACCTAGCGGTTAGGGGCGTATTTTTTTCTTCTCTTTCTCTCTTGCCTCGTTTCAGCCGCGTTTTTCCACCCTCGATCTCCTCTCGCTACCTTGAGCCAGCACCCTTGTAAATGGTATGGTTGAGTGTTTTCGCAATTTTATAAAAACTACATAGCAAGGGGATTTACGCAATGCGTATCATACTGCTGGGCGCTCCGGGCGCAGGTAAAGGTACTCAGGCTCAATTCATCATGGAGAAATACGGTATTCCGCAGATTTCCACCGGTGATATGTTGCGCGCAGCCGTGAAAGCCGGCTCTGAACTGGGCAAACAGGCGAAAGAAATCATGGACGCCGGCAAGTTGGTTACCGATGAACTGGTGATTGCGCTGGTTAAAGAGCGCATCACTCAGGAAGATTGCCGTAACGGTTTCCTGCTGGACGGTTTCCCGCGCACCATTCCACAGGCAGACGCGATGAAAGAAGCCGGCATCAAAGTGGATTACGTGCTGGAGTTCGACGTACCGGACGAGCTGATCGTTGATCGTATCGTTGGTCGCCGCGTGCATGCGCCATCTGGCCGCGTGTATCACATTAAATTCAATCCGCCGCAGGTGGAAGGCAAGGACGATGCCACGGGCGAAGAACTGACCACCCGTAAAGACGATCAGGAAGAGACCGTGCGTAAGCGTTTGGTGGAATACCATCAGATGACCGCGCCGCTGGTGTCTTACTATCATCAAGAAGCTGATGCGGGCAATACTGCTTACCACAAAATCGATGGCACACGTAAAGTGACCGAAGTGAGCGCTGAACTGGCGAACATTCTGGGCTAATCGGTTTGATTGCCGTTAAGAACGCTGGGCCTGACGCTCGGCGTTTTTTTTGCACGTTCTAAGGGGAATACCTCTGGTTGATATCGGTTCCGGCCCAGCGCTTTTCCGCTACAATAGACGCCATTAATCAATGGTTAATTACAGATTATTAGCCAGGCCGGAAAAGGGAACTGTAATGAAGCAAGAAAAACACGGGGTATTGCTGGTGAACTTGGGCACGCCCGATGCCCCAACCCCGCGAGCGGTCAAACGCTATCTGAAAGAGTTCCTTAGCGATGGCCGCGTGGTCGATCTGTCACCGCTGCTCTGGTGGCCGATTCTGAACGGGGTCATTTTGCCGCTGCGCTCGCCGCGCGTGGCTAAGTTGTACCAGTCGGTATGGATGGACGAAGGCTCACCGTTGTTGGTTTACAGCCGCCGTCAGCAGCAGGCGTTGGCGGCACGCATGCCGAACACGCCGGTAGAACTGGGGATGAGCTACGGCTCACCGAGCCTGGCGCAGGCGATCGACAATCTGCTGGCGCAGGGCGTGACCAATCTGGTGGTGCTGCCGCTTTATCCGCAATACTCCTGCTCGACCAGCGCGGCGGTGTGGGATGGCGTTGCGCGGGTGCTCAAAGGTTATCGCTGTCTGCCATCGATCGGTTTTATCCGCGATTACGCCGAACATCCTGCCTATATTGCTGCATTACAGCAAAGCGTCGAGCGTTCTTTGGCCGAGCACGGCCAGCCCGATCGCCTGATTATGTCATTCCACGGCATTCCCAAGCGTTATGCTCGTTTAGGGGATGATTATCCGCAGCGTTGTGAAGACACCTACCGAGCGCTGGCGGCCACGCTGCCGTTGGCGGCGGATCGGGTGATGCTGACCTACCAGTCGCGCTTTGGCCGCGAGCCGTGGTTAACCCCTTACACCGATGAAACCCTAAAAGGTTTGCCAGCTCAGGGTGTGAAGCACATTCAACTGATTTGCCCCGGTTTCTCGGCAGACTGCCTGGAAACGCTAGAAGAGATCAAAGAGCAGAACCGTGAGATCTTCCTCGAAGCTGGCGGTGAAAAGTTCGAATACATCTCTGCGCTTAATGATGACTCGGCGCATATCGATATGATGCAGCAACTGGTGGCACAGCGGTTTTAATCTATGAGGCAGGAATATGTTAATATTCCTGCCTGTTCACAGTCACTTCTGTCAATCACATGAAATTTCCTGGTAAACGTAAATCCAAACACTATTTCCCGGTTAACGCTCGCGATCCGTTATTGCAGCAGGCGCAGCCAGAAAATGAAATCGGCACCTCTTATATCGTCGGCATCGATCAGACGCTGGTGGATATCGAAGCGAAAGTGGACGATGCGTTTGTTGCACGCTATGGACTGAGTCTTGGCCATTCACTGGTGATTGAAGATGACGTTGCCGAAGCCTTATATCAGGAACTGCTAGACAACAACCTGATCACTCATCAGTTTGCCGGTGGGACGATCGGCAATACCTTGCACAATTATTCGGTGTTGGCGGACGATCGTTCGATCCTGCTCGGCGTGATGTGCAGCAATATCAAGATTGGCAGCTATGCCTACCGTTATCTGTGTAACACCTCCAGCCGTACCGATCTCAACTACCTGCAAGCGGTGGATAATGCGATTGGCCGCTGTTTTACGCTGATCACGGAAAGCGGTGAGCGCACCTTCGCCATCAGCCCAGGGCAAATGAACCAGTTGCGCCCGGAGAGTATTCCTGAAGAGGTGATTGCCGGGGCTTCGGCGTTGGTGCTGACCTCTTATCTGGTGCGCTGCAAGCCGGGTGAACCGATGCCTGCCGCCGCCATGCAGGCGATTGAATATGCCAAAAAGCACGATGTGCCGGTGGTGCTGACGCTGGGCACCAAATATGTGATTGCCGACAACCCGCAGTGGTGGCGCGATTTCCTCAATGAGCACGTCTCCATTCTGGCGATGAACGAGGACGAAGCCCTGGAGTTGACCGGGCTTAGCGATCCGCTAATGGCGGCGGATATGGCGTTGGATTGGGTGGATCTGGTGCTGTGTACCGCCGGGCCGAGCGGCCTGTATATGGCAGGCTATACCGAGGAAGCGAACAAGCGTGAAACCCAGCATCCGCTGCTGCCGGGCCAGATTGCCGAGTTCAACCGCTACGAATTCAGCCGTGGCATGCGCCGTGCAAACTGCGAAAACCCGTGGCGCATCTATTCGCATATAGCGCCTTATATGGGCGGCCCGGAAAAAATCATGAATACCAACGGTGCTGGCGACGCGGCCCTGTCGGCCTTGCTGCATGATATTGCGGCCAACGGTTATCACCGCAACAACGTGCCGAACTCCAGCAAGCACGTGCGTAACTACCTGACCTATTCGTCTTTGGCGCAGGTGTGTAAATATGCCAACCGCGTCAGCTATCAGGTGCTCAATCAGCATTCACCGCGCCTGACGCGCGGCTTGCCTGAGCGGGAAGACAGCCTGGAAGAGTCTTACTGGGAAAGATAAAAGGGAAATAGCAGGAGCGCCGTTCTGGCGCTCCTGTGGGGTTGATGACAACGTGGTTTTTAAGCCCGAGATACTCGGGCCTAGCGCACCGAGGGGCGCTCCGGCGGCTTACGCCGCTACGACCCCTTCGGCACGCTCTCCCTAATATCTGGCTTTGTCAGCAGTCTGGCGCTCCTGTGGGCTTATCGGTATCAGATTGGGCAAGCGCCCATTTTCTCTTCTTCCGACAGCGTCTCAAGCTTGAGGCTATTTAGCATGCTGTTGGCAATCTCACGCTCACCCATCACTATCTGATCTGCCCCATGTTCAGAGAGGTACGAGATTTCGTCATCATAGTGAGCACGGACAATGATCTCGATATTTGGCCGTTTGGCGCGTGCAGAGGCCACGATCTCACCCGCTTCGTAACTGTTTGGAATGGTCAACAGCAGCCAACGTGCGCAGTCCAGGCGTGCCAGATCCATCACTTCTGGATTGGCCGCATTACCCAGTACCACTTTGACACCCTGTTCACGCAACGCCTCAACCCGCGTGCGTGAGTTTTCAACCACCACCAGTGGAATACCGGCTCTTGCGAGTTTGGCCCCCAGCAGGCTGCCAACGCTGCCAGAACCGACGATCAGCGCATGGTTACACATATCCACCGGGATCTGTTTCTCTTCTTCTACCGCCTCTTCCAGGGTCTGATCTTCTATGGTTTCGGTTTTTGCCAGATAGCGCTCCAGCAAGGTAAACAGCAGCGGATTGAGCATAATCGACAGAATCGCCCCGGCCAGCACCAGATTACGGCTGTGCTGATCCATCAGGCCGAGGGTCATCCCCAACCCGGCAAGAATGAAGGCAAACTCGCCGATCTGCGCCAGACTGGCGGAAATCGTCAGCGCGGTGCGCTTGGAGTGGCCGAACATTTTTACCAGCAGGAATGCCGCCAGTGATTTACCAAACACGATAATCGCCAGCGTGGCCAGCACCGCCAAGGGTTCGTGGAGCAGAATCATTGGATCAAACAGCATCCCGACGGAGACAAAAAACAGCACCGCAAAGGCGTCGCGCAGCGGCAGCGTATCGTGCGCCGCACGGTGGCTCAGTTCTGATTCGTTCAGCACCATGCCTGCAAAGAAAGCACCCAGTGCAAATGAGACATCAAACAGGCCAACGGCGCCGTAAGCAATCCCCAAGGCCAACGCCAGCACCGCCAGTGTAAACAACTCGCGTGAACCGGTACTGGCGGTTTTAGCCAGGATCCACGGAACCAAACGGCGACCAATCACGATCATCAGTGCGATAAAGGCGATCACTTTACCAATGGTGATGGCCAGTTCGGTCAGCAACTGCGTGGAGCTGGTATTCTCACTGCTGATCATGTTGGCGAAGGCGGGCAGCAGAACCAGTGCCAACACCATGGCTAAATCTTCGACGATCAGCCAACCGATAGCGATTTGCCCGCGCTGGCTGTCAATCAGTTGCCGCTCTTCCAGCGCCCGCAGCAGCACCACGGTACTGGCGGTCGACAAACACAGACCGAATACCAGGCCGGAAACCAGATCCCAACCCATTAATTTCGACAGGCCCATGCCCAACAAGGTGGCGACGGTAATCTGCGCGATGGCACCGGGTATCGCGATAGATTTTACGGCAAGAAGATCTTTAAGAGAGAAGTGGAGGCCAACACCGAACATCAGAAGGATCACACCGATTTCTGCCAGTTCAGGTGCCAGAGAGGTATCGGCAACAAAACCTGGGGTAAACGGGCCAGCGAGGACGCCTGCGGCCAGATACCCTACCAGAGGAGAGATGCGCAGGCGGTTTGCCAGCATACCAAAGAGGAAAGCGAGTACTAATCCTCCGACAATCGTGGTGATCAAGGGTGTTGAGTTGTGCATCCAGACTCCTTCTAGTGGTAAATTGCATTCATTTTGCGCAAAGAGCCATTGAGTTTATTGCATTTGCCTTATTCGTGTTTAGCTAATTTTATCATTTATGTAAAAAAGCAGAGAATTTCACTGTTTTAACACCAACCAGGTGATTTAAGGTCTGATAAGGCAAATAATGTGGGTTTAAAGAGGGAATAACCCGAATGAATAAATTCATTCAATCGGGTCATAATGGGATTAGTGACGCTTATGATCTACATTTGGCAGTAATGCGGTAATAATCCCGATTAACGGCAAGAAAGCACAGATTTGATAGACCAGCTCGATGCTGGTCAAATCGGCAATATAGCCAAGAACGGCCGCACCTAAACCGCCCATACCGAAAGCAAAACCGAAGAATAGCCCGGAAACCATGCCCACTTTGCCCGGAATAAGATCCTGTGCGTACACCAGAATGGCGGAAAATGCCGAGGCTAGAATAAGCCCAATAATCACCGTCAAAATGCCGGTCCAGTAAAGAGATGCATAGGGTAAAGCCAGGGTAAATGGCGCGACACCAAGGATAGAGCCCCAAATAACATACTTTCGCCCGAACTTATCCCCCAAAGGCCCACCGATCAAGGTTCCGGCGGCTACGGCAAACAGAAAGGCAAACAGATGAAGTTGTGCATTCTGTATCGAAACGCCGAACTTATGCATCAGATAAAAGGTGTAATAGCTGCTGATGCTGGTGAGATAGAAGTATTTGGAGAAAATCAGGATCAGCAGAATGCCGAGCGAGAACACCACGGTACGTTTTGGCAGCGGTAACCCTTGTGCAGGCGGTTTGGGCCTGCTCTGAGCGGCCCGATGTTGCTGTTGATACCATTTGCTGACCTGCAACAGCACCACAATAGCCAGCAGCGCCGCGAGCGAGAACCAGGCCACATTGCCTTTGCCATAGGGCGCGATCACCAGAGCCGCCAGCAACGGGCCGAGCGAACTGCCGAAGTTGCCACCCACCTGGAACAGTGATTGCGCCAGGCCGTGCCGCCCACCGGAGGCCATACGCGCTACCCTGGAGGATTCCGGGTGGAAAACCGAGGAACCGGTGCCCACCAATGCCGCCGCCAGCAGCACCAGCGGGAAGGTGTTGGCAACCGAAAGCAGCAATAAGCCGGAAAGGGTAAAACCCATGCCGACGGGCAGCGAATAAGGCTGCGGATGTTTGTCGGTGTAGTAGCCAATCAGCGGTTGCAGCAGCGATGCCGTGAGCTGATAGGTGAGAGTGATCATACCGATTTGCACAAAGCTGAGGTTGAAATCGGCGCGCAGGATCGGGTAAATCGCCAGGATCAGCGATTGAATCATGTCGTTAAGCAGGTGAGAAACGCTGATAGCACCGAGAATCGGGAAAACGGTGCTCTTAACCGCATTGCCTTTGGCTGATGGCAGGGCGGCTTCGCTACGGTCAGTCATATTATTATTAGCCTGGTAAGTGGATGCAAAGTCGTCATCTTATACCCTTTATCTTGCACGTGAAATATTGTTGCTTACATGTTATTCCGCCGTGATGATATCCCGATGCTGAGCAGCTTTTAGCCTATCCGGCATAATTCAGCCTATGTCACAAAAATTTGAAATTGCTTGCTGCTAATTCGCGTTACACTTCAGCACACATCAACAATACCTGTTATCAGCAATGGAGATCCGCCATGCGTTTTTCGCTAAAAACCACCGCATGTGCGTTGGCCGTGTCCCTGACTTTGCTTTCAGGAACCGCCAGTGCCTGGGAAAAGGATAAAACCTACGACATCACCATCCTGCACACCAACGATCACCATGGCCATTTCTGGCAAAACGATCACGGTGAGTACGGCTTAGGCGCGCAGAAAACGCTGGTGGACAGCATCCGCCAGGAAGTGGCAGCCAAAGGGGGCAGCGTGCTGCTGTTGTCCGGGGGCGATATCAATACCGGCGTGCCGGAATCTGATTTGCAGGACGCAGAACCTGATTTTCGCGGTATGACGCTGATTGGTTACGACGCGATGGCGATCGGCAACCACGAGTTTGACAACCCGCTCAGCGTGTTGCGCCAGCAGGAAAAGTGGGCCGCTTTCCCGCTGCTGTCGGCCAATATCTATCAGAAAAGCACCCAACAGCGTTTATTCAAGCCTTACGCGCTGTTCGACAAGCAAGGGATCAAGATTGCAGTGATCGGCCTGACCACCGATGACACCGCCAAGATTGGTAACCCGGAGTATTTCACCGACATCGAATTCCGCGTTCCGGCGCAGGAAGCCAAACAGGTGGTTGAACAGTTACGTAAGGATGAAAAGCCTGACGTGATTATCGCTGCCACCCATATGGGCCATTACGATGACGGCAATCATGGTTCTAACGCACCGGGCGATGTGGAAATGGCGCGCAGCCTGCCTGCGGGCTATCTCGATATGATTGTCGGGGGCCATTCACAGGACCCGGTCTGTATGGCCAGTGAGAACCACAAACAGGTAGATTATGTGCCAGGAACGCCATGCGCACCGGATCGCCAGAACGGCACCTGGATCGTGCAGGCGTATGAATGGGGCAAGTACGTTGGCCGTGCTGATTTCCAGTTCCGCAACGGTGAATTGAAGCTGGTGCATTACCAACTGATCCCGGTCAACCTGAAGAAGAAAGTCGAGAAGGCCGATGGCAGCAGCGAACGCGTCTATTACACCCAGGCGATTGCCGAAGATCCGGGCATGATGAAGCTGTTGACACCGTTCCAGGAAAAAGGCCAAGCGCAGTTGGGGGTGAAGATCGGCAGCGTTAACGGCAAACTCGAAGGCGATCGCAGCAAAGTGCGTTTTGTGCAGACCAACCTGGCCCGCATGCTGCTGGCGGCGCAGATCGAAAGGGCTAACGCCGATTTCGCCGTGATGAGCGGTGGCGGCGTGCGCGATTCTATTGAGGCGGGCGATATCACCTATAAAAACGTGCTCAAGGTACAGCCGTTTGGTAATACGCTGGTGTATGCCGATATGAAAGGCAGTGAAATAGAGCAATATCTGGCGGTGGTGGCGAATATGAAGGTGGATTCCGGGGCCTATGCCCAGTTCGCCAACGTCAGCCTAGTGGCCGACGGTAAAGGCGTTAGCAACGTGAAAATCAACGGTGAACCGTTGCAGGCGGATAAAACCTATCGCCTGGCCACGCTGAATTTCAACGCGTTGGGCGGTGATGGCTATCCGAAGATCTCTACCCTGCCGAGCTACGTGAATACCGGTTTTATCGATGCAGAAGTGCTGAAACAATATATCGAAAAGCATTCACCGCTGGATGCGGCGGCGTTTGAACCGAAAGGTGAGATTGTTTATCAGTAAAGGGGTTGTCTGGTTGAATAAGCGCGGTCTGGTAATAGGCTGCGCTTAGCCGACAATGGGCCTGTTGCGAAGCAAAAGTTAAGATAATAGGAGAATTTTTCTTCCGGTTAAAAGTGAAATTGAACGGTTTTCTGGCTCCCATCCCATTCCCAATCTACCCAGTCATGCATTTATTTCGAAGTGTGAAATATATCTTAGTATTCTTTACTCCCCTCTGTTAAACATTGCTTATGTTTTAGAAGGCTTGGAATCTTCCAAGGTGTTTACTTTTCTAATCGGAGAGGGATTCTGTGATAAAGACGAAAAGTGTAATCATTAGCATGCTTATTTCTTTAGCCTTGGCTGGCTGTGATACTGCTGAAAAAAGTATTACGGATAACAGCAACAATAGCGGGAGCAATAGCACTAATAATAGCGGTAACAACAATGGTGGTAGCAGTAATGGCGGCAACAGTAATGGCGGCGATATTAAACCACCGAGTACCAGCCTGCCTTACTTTGCCGACTGGGAAAACGTTAACAGCGTAATCAAAAAAGATCCTGCCATGGAGGCAGAAATTCAGCGCATCCTGGCGATGATGACGCTGGAAGAAAAAGTAGGGCAGATGATACAGCCTGATTTACGCGATGTGACACCCGAAGAGGCAGAACAATATAAGTTAGGTTCTATCTTGAACGGCGGCGGTGCGGTTCCAAGCAATAATAAGTACGCCACGGCTGAAGATTGGGCGAAAGAAGCGGATAAATATTGGTTGGCACTGGAGCGTGCTTATGAAGGGCGCGGATTCAGAATTCCCTTTATGTGGGCTACGGATGCGGTACACGGCCATAACAATGTGTTTATGGCAACGGTTTTCCCACACAACATTGGCTTGGGGGCCGCGCGTGACCCGGATCTGATTGAAAAGATCGGTGAGGTGACCGCGCGTGAGATTGTCGCGACCGGTTTAGACTGGACCTTTGCCCCGACCGTTGCCACACCGCGTGACTACCGCTGGGGCCGTGTATATGAAGGTTATTCTGAAGATCCCGAGATCGTTTACGAGTATGCGAAACGCATGGTGCAAGGCATTCAGGGTGGTGAAGAAGGCCTGAAAGGCGAGCTGAACGTGATTTCGAACGTTAAGCATTGGGTGGGTGACGGTGGCACTCTGCAAGGTATCGATCACGGCCAAAACCGCTACACCGAAGAATATCTGCGTAATATCCATGCCATGGGCTATATCGGCGGCCTGAGTGCCGGGGCACAGGTAGTGATGAGTTCATTTAACTCATGGTGGAACCCGGCCAACTACGATCCGATGGTAGATAACCCTCATTACTCTGCTTCAGATATTGGCTCTGGTTACATGCAGAACCAGAAAATCCACGGCTCAAAATATCTCATCATCGATGTGCTGAAAGGCAAAATGGGTTTTGATGGTTTGGTGGTGACCGACTGGAATGGCCAAGGTGAGATCAACGGCTGTTCTGCGGCTAATTGCCCGCAAGCCGTTATCGCAGGTAACGACGTTCTCATGGTGACATCACGCAATGATTGGCATGCATTTTACCAGAACGTCATCGATCAGGTTAAATCCGGCATTATCCCGATGGAGCGTATTGATGATGCGGTAACCCGTATTCTGCGCGTTAAAATGCGTGCAAACCTGTGGGAAAAGCCGATGCCCAGCCAACGTGCTCTAGCAGGTAAGCAGGAGATCCTGAGTGCCCCTGAACACGTTGCCGTCGCGCGCCAAGCGGTATCTGAATCACTGGTGCTGTTGAAGAACGAAGGGCAAACGCTGCCGCTGAAGAAAAAGGCTAAATATCTGGTGGTGGGGTCTGCTGCCAACGATATCACCAAGCAAACAGGGGGATGGTCGTTATCATGGCAGGGGGATGGCAACACCATTGAAAAAGACTTCCCACACGCTCAGACCCTGTTAATGGCAATGAAAAGCGTAGTCGGCGCAGATAACGTGATTACCGAGGCTGCTGCCACCACGCCTGCAGAAGCGGTGGCGGTGGTCGTCATTGGTGAAGATCCCTACGCTGAAATGTTCGGTGATATCTCAAAATCACAAACGCTTGAGTTTGCCGCGCTGAAATCGAAATACCGGCAAGATTCAGAACTGATTAAATCGCTCAAAGAGCAGGGCTATAAAGTGGTCACGGTGTTTTATTCCGGGCGTCCACTTTATGTCAACGAAGAGATCAATAACTCTGACGCCTTTGTCGCGGCCTGGTTGCCCGGAACGGAAGGGCTGGGTATTACGGATGTACTGTTCGGTGATAAGGACTTTAAAGGCAAATTATCCTATACATGGGGAGCCACCAAGTGTTCCACCACCATTAACCGTGCTGCGCCTAATATTGCCGGCTATATCACTCCCGTTGATGGGATCACCGGCCAGGTTATTGAGCAGGAGCTTGACGGTGAATATAAACAGCTCTTTCCCTACGGCTATGGTCTGAACTATGCAGGTAAAACCGACGTTGCCGCGACTGAAAAAGATTTGAATAATCTCCCTCTGGATCCCCGTGATTATGGTTGCGGTATATCTGCACCTGATACCGGTGTCGCTGACTCCCCTCTGGAGATTTACGGTAAGAATGCGAAAGGCGAGTTTGTAGCTGCAATGTCAGGTGAAATTAATGGTTGGTCCAAACATGACATAACCAAAGGTGAAACGACCATTGGTACGTTAACCACCAAAGGGATCGATTATCAAGGGATGCAGCAGTCGGCCTTGAACGTCAATTTCACCGGGGAAACCGAAGGTTTTGTCGGTAAGTCGGCGGCTCAAATTTATATGCAGACCCTTGATGGTAAAGGAGCTGATTACAGCCGCTATGTGAATGCTAATGCGACTATTGAGTTTGACATTCGCGTCAACTCGGGTAATCCGGCTCTGGTTAACTTGTCTACGCACTGTGAATATCCTTGCCGTGGTGAAGTCAACATTGCCAATGTTCTACCTAAACCCTCAAGCGATTGGTCGACAATTAAAATCCCCGTTCAATGCATGGTAGAAACGGGTATGTCGTACCAGATGATGAATACGCCTTTCCTGATCTACACCGCAGAAGCGATAAACTTTGATATCGGTGCCATCCGTTATGTGCCGCAACCAGAGGGTTTACCTAAAGACGCCATTCCCTGTACGACGTTCCATGAAAGTGAATTACCGCCGTTAGCAGGGGCAAGCTACGATATTCTGGCGGACTTGAATGCGACAATAGTCACCAGCGATCAGTACAGTACGGATAATTTGCAACCAATACCGCAAGGCTTCACGCATATGATGGTGACGACGGCGGATTCTGTCACCAGCGTTGCTTATAACGCGAATAGCCCAGAGTCATACAAAGGCCTGTTGCACTTTAATTTCGCACCCCAGAATTTCAAACAGTTCGCCAGCGGTAATTTACAGTTCGATGTCTTGGTTAAATCGCTAGGCGCGCAAAAGCAAGATGCTGCACAAACCGGGTTAGTGATTAAAATCGACGGCAACAAAGGTGACACAGGGGATATGTTTGTCGAATCACTGGCAGGATCAAAGCTGGTTATAGGCGAATGGCAAACCATTGTTGTCCCGATGAGTAGCGTGATTGCTAAAGTCAGTAATACTTACTTTGATCAGAGTCTTAAGAGCTTCACGATATTCCCTGCGTGGGGGAATACGCAAGCGGGCTTTGAGTACGAGATTAAAAACATCAAGTTTATCAAGTAACCCTAAGCTGTGAACTGCGGTGGCTGCGATGCGGCCACCGTTTTCTATTCTCAATCCCCGTTGTTCAGCATTTATCACCGAATCAGCATCCGCCATTCAGTCCCGTTTGGCGATATCCGCAAAGCTGCCGGTTAGCAAACGACATAAATCGCTAGCGGCCAGTTCAATATCTAGCCCACGCTTGCCGCCGGAAACGAAAATCGTGGTGAATTGCTGTGCCTGGCTGTCGATCACCGTCGGCAGCCTTTTCTTTTGCCCGAGTGGGCTGATGCCACCGACCAGATAGCCAGTCACCCGCTGTGCCTGCACCGGGTCGGCCATCTCGGCTTTTTTGGCCCCCAGCGCTTTGGCAACCTTTTTCAAATCCAACTGGGTGGCGACCGGCGTGACCGCCACCGCCAGATTTTTGCTATCGCCATTAAGTGCAACCAACAGGGTTTTGTAGACCTGTTCGGCATTCAACCCCAACTTTTTCACCACTTCGTCGCCAAAGTTGGTTTCTTCGCTGTCATGATGGTAAGGGTGAAGGGTAAAGGACACTTTTTGTTTTTCAAGCAGTACCACTGCGGGCGTCATAAGGTATTTTCCTAAACGATGAAAAGGAAAGGTTGCAGTTTGAGGCCATAAAATGACAAAAGCATAACCGGCTAAGCAACCTGTGCCGAGCCTAAGTAAAGGCGGTTGCCAACAGGTTCACCGGGTTGCTACTCTGCTGATTGTAACCGCTAACAGGGTTATGATGCGTACAACTAAAATATGAAAAATTCCTCTTTGACTGGCCAATAGCGATATTGGCCACTTTTTTAGCCAGATTGCAGCATAGCGGGCAGATTATCTTTGCCGTACAGGTGCAGAGCACCGACGGCTACCACATAGTTACCCGGCGGTAACGCTTCCAATTTTTGCTGCCAATTGCGGTTGCGGCGGTGCATCAGCACGTCATACAGCTCGACACTAAAGGTGGAGGGCAAGGTTTCCAGCGTGGTGTTCGGCTTGGCATCCAGCCACCAGCTCACCATGGTTTGCAGCAGCCGCGCATTGGTATGCCAATGTTCCAGCGTATCGTGCAGCAGCGTCATTCCCCCTTCCGGCAGTTGTTCCAGCAGGCTTAATTGCTCCTCAGCTCCTTCCAGTTCAATCACCGGTTTGTGCTGCGCTTTGGCGGCCTGCAACAGCTGATAATCGATACCGTACTCGGCACGCAACCCCAACTGTTGCGCCTGTCGCGCTTGCATCATCAGGGCAACCTGCCACCCAGGCAGGGTAGAGAAGGTTGCCACATCGGTTCCCAGTTCTTGGCACAACGTCTGTAACTGGCAAAACTCCTCGGCGGAGAGGCGTTGTTCCAGTGCGGTTTGCTCGTTGATTTGACCAAAGGGTGAGGAAGAACCGGTAATATCGGCTTCAACGATCAGTGCGTCGGCCTGCTGCAAACGAGCAATCAGCTGTGCGGGCAACGGCGACATATTAACCGTACCCATATGAATGCTGCCCACCAGATGGAACTGACGATTGCCCGGCAGAGTGATGTCCAGTGCCGGATAGGCATGAGCCACCGAGGATGTGATGCCGAGAAAAGCGGCGATACGGCGTAACAGTTGACCCATACGGCGTGGCTCCAGATTAGCGTTTGCCCCATGCTAAACGCTATCCACCACATAAGAAAGGCTGAACAGTAAAGGAATAGTCCCAAAGCGAAGCGGAGCGCGTGAGGTTGCGCTCCGCTTGAGGTTGATGACAAGGTCGTCTTCTAGCCCGAGATACCCGGGTCTAGCGCACCGAGGGGCACTCTAACGGCTTACGCCGTTACGACCCCCCTAATAACCGACTTTGTCAGCAGTCTGAGCGAAGCGCAATAAGCCACGCTCCGCTCCAGGGTTACTGTTTAGGGGTAAAGCGCAGCAGCCGGTTGGCGTTAGTGACTACGGTAATGGACGAAAGCGCCATCGCTGCACTGGCCACCATCGGGCTGAGCAGGGTACCGGTCAGCGGATACAGCACCCCGGCGGCGATCGGAATGCCGAGCGTATTATAGATAAATGCCCCGAGCAGATTCTGCTTCATATTACGCATGGTGGCTTTTGACAGCGCCAGCGCATCGGCAACCCCGTTCAGGCTGTGGCGCATCAGGGTAATGGCAGCGGTTTCAATCGCGATATCGCTGCCGCCCCCCATGGCGATCCCTACGTCTGCCTGTGCCAGCGCTGGGGCGTCGTTGATACCGTCGCCCACCATCGCCACGCGGTGGCCCTGCGCCTGCAACTGTTTAATGGCTTCTGCCTTGCCATCAGGTAAGACGCCGGCGATTACTCGGTCGATACCAGCTTCTTTGGCAATGGCATTGGCGGTGATCGGGTTGTCGCCGGTCAGCATCACCAGTTGATAACCCTGCTGATGCAGGCGTTGCAGTGCCTTCACGCTATCGCTGCGCAAAGGATCGCGGATGGCGATCAACGCCGCCGGTTTACCGTTGGCGGCCAGCAACACCGGGGTGATGCCACGTTCGGCCTGTTGCTGCATCTGAGCATCCAGTTCGCTGGTGGTAGCGATCTGGTTTTCCTGCAACAGCTTAGCGTTCCCCAGCAACAATGATACGCCTTCAACGTCGCCGCTGACGCCGGAGCCGCGCAGCGTGCGAAACTGCTCCACCTGCGGCAGGGTTTGTTCGCCAGCATGTTCAACGATGGCGCGTGCCAGCGGGTGGTTGGCCCCTTGTTCCAGCGCGGCCGCCCAGCGTAATGCCTGCTGTTCGGTGACTTGGTTAAAGGTGATGATTTCCACCACCCGTGGTTGACCTTCCGTTAGCGTACCGGTTTTATCGAATACCAGGGTATCCAGCGCGCTGGCCTGTTGCAGCGCATCGGCGTCGCGGATCAGCACGCCAAACTCTGCCGCACGGCCAACGCCGGAGATGATCGACATCGGCGTTGCCAGCCCTAATGCACAAGGGCAGGCGATGATCAGCACCGTGGTGGCGATCACCAGCGTGTAGACCAGTTGCGGCTGTGGGCCAAAGAAGTACCAGACAGCGCCGCTGAACAGGGCGATGGCGACGACGGCAGGGACGAACACCGCCGAGACCCGGTCTGCCAGTTTGCCGATCTCCGGCTTGCTGCTCTGTGCCTGACGCACCAGTTTGATAATGCGTGCCAGCGTGGTTTGGCTGCCGATAGCCGCCGCGCGGAACAGCACGCTGCCGTCATCCACTACCGTACCGGCATGCACCTTATCGCCGCTCCCTTTCTGCTGCGGCACGGCTTCACCGGTCAGCATGGCTTCGTCGATCCACACTTCGCCCTGTAGTATTTCGCCATCCACCGGAATGCGATCGCCGGTGGTCAGGCGCAGGGTCATCCCCAGTTGCACTTCGGCCAGCGGGATATTCCGTTCACCGCTTTCCGTCACCAGCCTGGCGGTTGGCGGGGTCAGATCGAGCAATCGTTCCAGCGCCTGCGACGAACGCTGCCGCGCACGCTGTTCAATGGCATGGCCAAGGTTAATCAAACCGATGATGATCGCACTGGCTTCGTAATACAGATGCCGTGCTTCCATCGGGAAGAAATCGGGCCAGATATTGACGCTGATGGAATACAGCCAGGCAGCACCCGTGCCCAACGCCACCAGCGTATCCATGGTCGCACTGCCGTTCAGCAGCGCGCGCCAGGCGTTGCGGTAGAAGTGTCCACCGGCAAACACCATTACTGCCAGGGTGATCATGCCAACCAGCAGCCATAGCCGCTGGTTTTCCGGCGTCAGCGACATGCTGCCGCCAAACAAATCCCACAGCATCAGTGGGATCCCCAGTGCTAACCCCAGCGCCGCCTGCCAGCGGAAGCGCTTCATGTTGGCTTGGGCGGTTTGCTGCTGGCGTGCGCGGCGTTCGGTTTCGTCCTGGATCATCTCCGCGCCATAACCGGCTTTTTCTACCGCCGCGACCAGAGCCTGAGGTGTCGCGCTGCCGGTGATCAGCGCACTGCGTTCTGCCAGATTGACCCGCGCCTGCTCAACACCGGGGACGTTTTGCAGCGCATTCTGGACCTTGCTGACGCAGCTTGCACAGCTCATGCCGCTGAGCAACAGCTGTATGCTGTCATCGTCTGTTGCCGGAAGGGAGGAAAGTGCCGCTGCCTGAGTTTCCGGCAGAGTAGGATCAGATACAGTCAGCGGCTCAGTTTTTGGGTGGCTGGTGCCCTCGGCCAAGCTGGCATGAAAGCCTGCATCTTCTATGGCAGCGATCAACTGCTCTGCGTTGGCATCGCCATACACGTTGGCCGCCTCAAGCGTCACTTTGGCGCTGGTCACCCCCGGCACCGCTTCCAGCGCCTTGCGGGCGCTGCCAACGCAATGCATGCAGGAAAGCCCTTGCAGCGTTAAGACCGTAGTTTGGGACATAATATATCTCCTCGTAGAACGTGCTGTTGCTTAAGGCTTGACCGCCTTGATGATTATCATTAAGAATGAGGTTAAACCTTCCAGCAAGGGTAAGGTCAAGGGGCTTCAATGAATATCAGTGATGTTGCCAAAAAAACCGGTTTAACCAGCAAAGCGATCCGTTTTTACGAAGAGAAAGGCTTGGTCACCGCGCCAATCCGTACGGAAAACGGCTACCGCAGTTACGATGCAAAGCATATTGAAGAGTTGACGCTGCTGCGTCAGGCGCGGCAGGTGGGGTTTAACCTTGATGAGTGCCGCGAACTGGTGACGCTGTTCAACGATCCGGCGCGCCACAGTGCCGATGTTAAAGCGCGTACGCTGCAGAAAGTGGCCGAGATCGAAAAGCACATCAGTGAATTGGGCGAAATGCGCCAACGGTTGTTAGCGCTGGCGGAACAGTGCCCGGGGGATGAAGGTGCAGACTGCCCGATCATTAACAATCTGGCAGGCTGCTGCCACAAACATTAGCGGTTAACGGCGCGGATCACCAGCGTGACGCCTTCAACGGCAACGACCTCAACTTCGGTACCGACCGGCAGATCTTCGTTGGCCTGCGCGCGCCAACTGCCATCGCCGATGTTGATGCGGCCCATGCCGTTGTGCATCGGCTCGGTTAACGTGGAACGGATGCCAATCAACTGGCGGTTACGCTGGTTCAGCACCTGCGAGCCGCTGGTGGCCGCCGCAGGCCGCTGGTGCAACCAGTACCACCACAGATAGGCCACGACGATGGTCATAACGGCAAAAATGGCACCCTGCCACTCCCAGTCGAGCTGTGGCAAAAACCAGACGACAATCCCGACCAGCACTGCCGACAGGCCGCTCCACAGCAGATAACCGCTGGCACCGAGCATTTCGGCTGCCAGCAGCAACCCACCGAGAGAGATCCAGAACCATTGCGGGTTCGCTGCGATCTGCTCAACCATGATTACTTGCCTTTACTGTCTTTCAGCAGTTCGGTGATGCCACCGATGGAACCCAACAGACTGCTGGCATCCAGCGGCATCATGATGACTTTGCTGTTATTGGCGGAACCGATTTTTTGCAGCGCATCGGTATACTTTTGCGCCACGAAGTAGTTGATTGCTTGAATATTGCCGCTGGCAATAGCGTCAGAAACCAACTGCGTCGCTTTTGCTTCCGCTTCGGCGGCACGTTCACGGGCTTCGGCCTGTAAGAACGCGGACTGACGTTCCCCTTCGGCTTTCAGGATCTGCGACTGCTTATCCCCTTCGGCACGCAGGATCGCCGCCTGGCGCACCCCTTCGGCTTCCAGAATATCGGCACGTTTGGTACGTTCGGCCTTCATCTGCGCGTTCATCGCCACAATCAGTTCGGCCGGTGGGCGCACGTCACGGATTTCGATACGGGTGATTTTCACGCCCCAAGGATTGGTGGCTTCATCGACGATATGCAGCAAACGGCTGTTGATGCTGTCGCGCTGTGACAACATTTCGTCCAGTTCCATGGAACCGAGCACGGTACGGAAGTTGGTCATGGTGAGGTTAACAATCGCTTGCTCCAGGTTGCTGACCTCATAGGCGGCACGCGCCGGGTCGACCACCTGAATAAAGCACACGGCATCAATCGCCACGTTGGCGTTATCGCGCGAGATAATCTCTTGGGAAGGGATATCCAGCACTTGCTCCATCATATTGATTTTGCGGCCGATACGATCCATAAACGGCACAACGACGTTTAACCCAGGCATCAAGGTTTTGGTGTAACGGCCAAAACGTTCTACCGTCCATTGGAAGCCTTGTGGCACAATTTTTATGCTGGCGAAGACGATAATCAACGCAACAACGATCACAATCGGAATAACGGTAAACATGGCATAACCTCCTGACAGACGTATTAATAGATATTACGTCAACGGTGGGATAAAGCCTAATATCTGCTCAGTCTTAATTTTTTTGTAAATCAATTAATCGCGAAGTGGAGGGAAGAACGCGGGGCGCTTGTCAGGGGGCGGCTGACCGCACCCTGATTATCGAAGGATCAATACAATAAAGAATAAAGCTGACGGCGATATTTGGCAGCCAGCGCATCACCGGTGCCCAGCGCGGCCAGAATATCCATCAACGTCTTGCGTGCATTGCCGTTCGCGGCGGCCAGATCTTTTTGCAGATGGCCCATCAGCAGTTCCAGCGCTTCTTCGTTACGGCCAACCTGATGCAGTTGCAAGGCGAGTTGAACCGCCAGTTCGACGTTCTGTGGCTGCTGCTGTACCTGCTGCTGCAACTGTTGGATTTCCGGCGTATCGGCAGCCTGTTTCAGTAATTCAATCTGCGCCACCAGCCCTTGATAGCGGGTATCGCGATCCTGCAATGGAATGGTTGCCAGCACCGCTTCGGCGTCTTCCGTCTTGTTCAGGGCGATTTGCGTTTCGGCCAACGTCAGGCCGATATCGCTGCGCTGGTTGCTGGCTTGCCAGGCTTCTTTCAGCAGCGGCAGGGCATCGATGGCACGATCTTCTTGCAGCAGTTCCATCGCCTCTGCCAGTTTCAAGTCTTCGGCTTTGGGCAGGAAACGTTGCAGGAATTCACGGATCATCTCTTCCGGCTGCGGGCCTTGGAAGCCATCAACCGGTTGACCCTCTTGGAACATATAAACGGTTGGGATCGAGCGCAGCCCAAACTGTGAGGCGATCATCTGTTCGGCGTCGCAGTCTACCTTGGCCAGAATGAACTGACCGGCGTATTCCGCCGCCAGCTTATCCAGAACCGGGTTGAGTTGCAGGCAATGCTGGCTGCGATCGGACCAGAAGTAAAACAGCACCGGGATCGACATGGACTGTTCTAACGTCTGGTGCAGGTTAGTTTCGTTAATATCAACAACAACTGGAGCTAGCATAGTTTTTCTCTCTGAGCTTGCGGAGCGATTTGATTCTTAATGGGGGCAAACTGACGCACTTCAACCCTAGCCATTGCTGCGCATCATCCAATCCAGCACGCGGCCGGGCAGCAGGCGGCGCAGGATACCCATGGCATGGGCCAGCAGTGTCACCGGATAACGTAATTTAGCTTTCGGGCTTTCCAGCGCGTGGCGCAGTTTCGGTAGCACGGCTTCCGGCGGCAGCGTCAGCAGTCTGGCGATGCGGGGATTATGCACTGGCTGATCGCTCTGCGTCTGATTAACGTTCTGGGTAAAATGCGTGGTGAGCGGGCCGGGCTCGATCAGGCTGACCTGAATCCCCGTACCGTGCAGCTCCATACGCAGCGCATCCGACCAGGCCTCTAGCGCAAACTTGCTGGCGGCATAGGCTCCGCGCCCAGCGCTGGAGACCAACCCCATCACCGAACTGGTTTGAATGATACGCCCTTCGCCGTGCGGCAGCATAGCGGGCAGCAGCAATTGCGTTAGCTGATGGGTACCGAACAGGTTGGTTGAGAACTGCTGTTCCAACTGCTGGCGCGAGATGGCACTCAGCTTGCCATAAACACCGTAACCGCCATTGTTGAACAGGCCATACAGACGCCCGTTGGTCATTGCGATCACCTGCGCTGCGGCACGTTCTACGCTGGCGCTGTCATCCAGATCCAGCTCAATCCCTTCCAGCCCGAGTTGCTGCATGTTTTCCACGTCCTGTGGTTTACGGCAGGCGGCCAGCACGCGGTAGCCGCGGTTACGCAGATCCTGCGCGGCAATCAACCCAATTCCGCTGGAACAGCCGGTTATCAATATTGCTTTTTGCATAACTTTACCTAGTAGGCAGCCCTATTTAGTGAGACTCATGTTTTACTAGAGGTTCCAGCCGCTCTGCCATCCAAGTGGCGATAAACGGCTGGGCATCCTTGTTAGGATGTAATCCGTCATCCTGCATCCATTCCGGTTTAATCACCACTTGTTCCATAAAGAACGGCAATAGCGGAATGTTGAACTGCTTGGCCAGCACCGGGTAGATGGCGCCGAAAGCGTCGGTGTAGCGGCGGCCATAGTTTGGCGGAATATGAATTTGCATGAGCAGCGGTTGTGCACCCGCCTGCTGTACTTGGGTGATAATCTGGCTGAGATCGCGCTGAATATCCTGGGCCGGGAAACCGCGCAGCCCATCGTTAGCGCCCAGCTCGATCATCACCCAGCGCGGCTGGTGCTGTTTCAGCAGTTCAGGCAGGCGCGCCAGCCCTTGGGCTGCGGTGTCACCGCTGATACTGGCGTTGATCACCTGCGGGCCGCTGGGCTGTTTTTGCCAGCGGTTGGCCAGCAGCGTTGGCCAGGCTTGAGCCACCGGCAGGCGATAACCGGCACTTAAACTATCGCCAAGGATCAATAAGGTATCGGCGGCGGCAGCACGTAAACTGAATAATCCCAACAGCAAAAGGAAGGGAAGATGCCAGCGGAAAACGTTCTTGAAGTTCATCATCTTAGTAAACACGTTGGTCAGGGTGAGCATCAGCTCACCATCCTTACCGGAGTCGAGCTGGTTGTCAAACCCGCGCAGACAATTGCCCTGATTGGCGAGTCCGGTTCGGGTAAGTCGACGCTGCTGGGGATCCTCGCCGGGTTGGACGACGGCAGTGAAGGGGATGTGCGCCTGCTGGGTGAGTCGCTGACGGCTCTGGATGAAGAGGGGCGCGCGGCCTTGCGGGCGAAAAACGTCGGGTTTGTGTTTCAATCTTTCATGCTGGTGCCAACGCTGAATGCGTTGGAGAACGTGCAATTACCGGCGCTGCTGCGGGGTGAAAGCGATCGCCAGAGCCGCGAGCAGGCGGTGCAATTGCTGGAGCAGCTCGGCCTGGGCAAACGCCTTAGCCACTTGCCCGCGCAGCTTTCCGGCGGTGAGCAGCAGCGTGTGGCGCTGGCGCGTGCTTTCAGCGGCCGCCCACGGGTGCTGTTTGCCGATGAACCGACCGGTAACCTCGATCGCCAGACCGGTGAACGTATCGCCGATCTGCTGTTCTCCCTCAACCGTGATTTTTCCACCACGCTGATCCTGGTCACTCACGACGAAACGCTGGCGGCGCGTTGCCAGCGGCGGCTGCGCTTGCGTGAAGGCAAGCTGTGGGAGGAAGCATGATCTGGCGTTGGTTCTGGCGTGAATGGCGTTCGCCTTCGCTGCTGATTGTCTGGCTGGCGCTGACGTTGTCAGTGGCCTGTGTGCTGGCGCTCGGCAGTATCAGCGATCGTATGGACAAAGGCTTGAGCCAGCAAAGCCGCGATTTTATTGCCGGTGACCGCGTGCTGCGCACCGCGCACCCGGTGCCGGAAGGCTGGATCCTGGACGCGCAGCAGCAGGGGTTACAGGTCAGCCGTCAACTCAGCTTTACCACCATGACTTATGCCGGGGAACGCCCACAGTTGGCCAATGTGAAGGCCACCGATGTGGCTTACCCGCTGTATGGCAAATTGGAAACCCGCCCGGCGAATATCAAACCAGAACCCGGTACGGTGCTGGTGGCACCGCGTCTGTTGGCGCTGTTGGATATCAAGGTTGGCGATAATCTGGAGGTGGGTGATACCACCTTGCGTATCGCCGGTGAAATCATCCAAGAGCCGGACTCCGGCTTTAACCCGTTCCAGACTGCACCCACTATTATTATCAACCTGGCGGACGTAGATAAAACCGGTGCGGTGCAACCGGGCAGCCGCCTGACCTATCGTTATATGTTTGCCGGTTCACCGGAGAATATTCTGCGTTTTGAAGAGCGCTTAAAGCCGCAGCTCAAGCCGGATCAACGCTGGTTTGGCCTGGAGGAGTCCGGCAGTGCGCTGGGGAAATCGCTACAGCGCTCACAGCAGTTCCTGCTGCTTTCGGCCTTGCTGACGCTGCTGCTGTCGATTGCCGCCGTGGCGGTGGCGATGAGCCACTATTGCCGCAGCCGTTACGATCTGATTGCGGTGCTGAAAACCCTGGGTGCCGGGCGCAAAGCGCTGAGCAGGCTGATCGTTGGCCAGTGGCTGGCGGTGCTGCTGCTGGCAGGGGTCTGCGGCGGCCTGATCGGGCTGGGGTTTGAATCCTTGCTGATCCGCCTATTGGCCCCGGTGTTACCAGGGGAGTTGCCCGCAGCCGGGGTCTGGCCGTGGGTATGGGCGCTGGGGGCACTGATGATGATTTCGTTGCTGGTCGGCCTGCGCCCGTACCGGCAATTGCTGGCCACCCAACCGCTGCGTGTGCTGCGCCGCGATGTGGTGGCTAACGTCTGGCCGCTGCGCTATTTCCTGCCGATTACGGCGGTGATGGTGGTGCTGTTGCTGACCGTGCTGATGGGGGCGAGCACGCTGCTGTGGGCGATCCTCGCCGGGATGGTGGTGCTGGCACTGTTGCTGGGGGGGATTGGCTGGGGCAGCCTGCTGCTGTTGCGGCGCATTACGCTGAAAAACCTGGCGTTACGCTTGGCGGTGAACCGCCTGCTGCATCAACCGTGGGTGACGATCAGCCAGTTAGCGGCGTTTTCGCTGTCGTTCATGCTGTTGGCGCTGTTGCTGGTGCTGCGTAACGATCTGCTCGATCGCTGGCAGCAGCAGTTGCCGTCAGGTAGCCCGAACTATTTCCTGCTGAACATGACGCAAGCGCAGGTGCCACAGGTTAAAGCTTTCCTGCAACAACACCAATTGAAGGAAGAGACTTTCTACCCGATCGTGCGTGTGCGCCTGACCGAGATTAACCAGCAGGTGGCAACGGAAAGGGTGCATGAGGACGATCCGGGTGGCGAAGCGGTCAACCGCGAACTGAACCTGACCTGGCAGACGGATCTGCCGGATCACAATCCGTTAACGGCGGGCACTTGGCCGCCAAAGCGCGGGGAAGTGTCAATGGATGAAGGCATCGCCGGGCGGCTCAAAATCAAATTGGGCGATACGCTGACCTTCAGCGGCGATACTCAATCGTTCAGCGCCAAAGTCACCAGCCTGCGGCAGGTGGATTGGGAAAGCCTGAAACCGAACTTCTACTTTATCTTCCCGCCGGGTGCCTTGGATGGCCAACCGCAAACCTGGTTGACCAGCTTCCGTTACGACGGTGATGGCAAGATGCTGACCCAGCTCAACCGCCAGTTCCCAACCTTGAGCCTGCTGGATATTGGTTCGATCCTGAAGCAGGTTGGCGGCGTGTTGCAACAGGTGAGCCGAGCGCTGGAAGTGATGGTGGTGCTGGTGGTGATCTGCGGCGGTTTGCTGCTGCTGGCACAGGTGCAGGTAGGTATGCGCCAACGTCGGCAAGAGCTGGTGGTTTACCGCACGTTGGGAGCGGGCAAACGCCTGCTGCGTGGCACGCTGTGGTGCGAGTTTGCGCTGCTCGGGTTGGTGGCGGGTATCGCGGCGGCAGTGGGGGCTGAAGCGGCGCTCTGGCTGTTACAAACTAAGGTGTTCGACTTCCCGTGGTCGCCGACGCCGGTGCTGTGGTGGGCGCTGCCGCTACTGAGTGCCTTGCTGCTGTCGCTATGTGGCGGTTGGCTAGGTGTGCGCTTGCTGCGCGGGCAAGCTCTGTTTCGCAGTTACGAAGGTTAAGTAAAAATGGTGAACAGGTGAGCTATGCCAGGCGGTTAACAACCCGGTGGGCTCGCCTTTTTGGGGCCTGAATCGCCTCTCCCGCGGGAGAGGCGTGACCAGTATTGAAGCATAATGTTAAAGCATGCTTAAGAATTGGGTGGAGTGCCACTTTATGGTGCAGAAAAAGCGACTTAATTAAAAGTAAAAACAGGCATAAAATAGCAATAATCATTTTTCAAACAATCATTAATTCCGGGTTTTTTCTCAAATAAGTCTTCACTATATCTTTATAGGCCAATTTAATACCTATTAAAGGGTATTTTTCATGCTTATTTCACGACAAACGAATTTATCTATCGCTACATCCTTTTCCTAGGAAAAGTTAGCAGACCGGTAAACTGACGGGATACCTCAGAGCATAATTCTTTATGACCCATTAGATAGCCATTATCCTTATAAAATGTAAGGATTATTAGGCGGCAGGAGCCAATCGCCTGATTGAGCGGCGTAACCCTGCACCCTAAATAATAGGGAACCTCCTGCGCTAAAAATCTCTCCTCATCGTATTTATTTCCAGTAGCGAAAAAAATAGCCACACACGAGATTATTCAATTAAAAAGCGGCCTAAAGGGCTAAGAGAAACCTTGATTTACATAGATTATCACATTCAAATTGCGTGTTACATTTATTTGACTACGTTTTAAAGACTGGATAAAAATAGCCCTATTACGTTCGAGTTATTACAGCGGTTATGAAAATATTTACCTTAGTATGCGGAGTTTGAATGTGTATCTGCGCCGTAGGGTGTAGGTATGACAATATTTACATTCCTATAGTGCGGGCATAAACAATGATTACACCAAACCCAAACCGTTATTTCGTCGCGCAACAAATCACAGATATCTCTGAACCACTTCTCTTTCGCACGTTAACAGGCGAAGAACGGTTGTCTGAAATTTATGAATTCGATGTTGAACTGCTCTGTCCAAATAATACCGTTGATTTAAAGTCACTGCTCGGTAAATCCTTTACCATTACAATTAATGATCTACCTGGTAACCCACGGTATTTAAACGGTAATATCACCGGCATGTCGCTGGCTGGCCGTGAAGAGAGTGGCGAAAAATACTATCTTTATCACGCCACGCTGCGCCCTACGCTCTGGTATCTGACACAAAATCAGGATTGCCGGATTTTCCAGGGTAAAACTGTGCCTGAGATCCTCATCGGTATATTAAGCGAATACAAAGTCAAAGTTGAAAATCGCCTGAGCTATGATTACCGCTCTTGGGATTATTCGGTGCAATACCAGGAAAGTGATTATGATTTTATCTGCCGTATGATGGAGCATGAGGGGATCTATTTCTATTTCACCCATCAGGCTGACGGGCACACCATGATCCTGGCCGATGCGCTTCAGGGGCATAACGTTCTAGCGGGCTATGACAATATCGTTTATCGCCTGACAGAAGGGGGATTAACGCAAAACGACGCGACGATTTATGAGTGGAATGTTTCCGACATTATCACCCCCAGTTTGTACAGCATGGATGATTACGATTTCCGCAAACCGCGGGCAAATTTGTTAGAAAATCGTCGTAATCCGTTGTCCTACGCAAAAGAGAAAGCAGAGATTTTCGACTGGCCGGGGTGTTATACCGATCAGAGCCACGCGCAGTTTTACACCCGAGTTCGGCAGCAGGAGTTTGAAGCTAATCATGAGAATATGAGCGGCCGTGCCTCTTCGCTTGGCCTGGCACCCGGATACCGGTTTATGCTGGATAACGCCCCTCGCCTGGAAGATTCCCGCGAATACCTGACCGTCGCAGCGCGCTATTTCTTCCAAGAAAACAGTTACGTCAGCAATGATGAAGATGATACCGAACATTACATCGACTTTGAGGTTCTGCCAGCCAGCACCCAGTGGCGGCCAAAACGCAAGACCGCCTGGCCGAAAACCCATGGCCCGCAAACCGCAGAAGTGGTTGGCCCAGAGGGGGAGAGTATCTGGACCGACAGCTATGGCCGGGTAAAACTCAAGTTTCGCTGGGATCGCTACAGTCAGGGCGATGAAACCAGCTCATGCTGGGTCAGGGTTTCCAGTAACTGGGCCGGCTGGCAATACGGCGGCGTGCAGGTTCCAAGGATTGGCGAAGAAGTGGTGGTCGATTTCATCAATGGCGATCCTGAC
Organism: Serratia sp. HNCC26DJ206; assembly: GCF_057180605.1. Taxonomy (NCBI): domain Bacteria; kingdom Pseudomonadati; phylum Pseudomonadota; class Gammaproteobacteria; order Enterobacterales; family Yersiniaceae; genus Serratia; species Serratia sp. HNCC26DJ206. The sequence continues at coordinate 43,840 of NZ_JBXUGP010000014.1, read as the reverse complement.
AGACCGATGATCACCGGGCGCGTCTATAACGAAGACAATATGCCGCCGTGGGATTTGCCGGCCAACGCCACGAAAATGGGGATTATGAGCCGCACCACCGAAGGCAGTATCTCGAATGCCAACAGCATCTTTCTGGATGATACGCCGGGTGCAGAACTTGTCGATATTCACGCCGAACGCGATATGAAAATTTCGGTGGAAAACAACCTGGACATGCTGGTCGAGGCGGATCAGACCAGCACCATTCAAGGGTTCAGCGACTCGCTGATTGAGGGCGATGCCACCTCGATGATCCAGGGGGCTTCCGCCATGTCGGTGATGGGCGACGCGGTAGAGACCTTCTCCAGCAGCCTGACCACCACGGTGGCACAAACGCTGACCACCATTGCGCCAGTAATGATGATTCAGCCGACCACCAATCGAGTCTCTATCACGCCTGACGATCTGGAAGCGACCAAAGTAAAAGTTTTCGCTGCCGGGTTGAGAGTACAGGCCGTGGGGGCCGATATTCGGGTGCGTGGGATGCATATTGATTCCACGCAGTTTGAAGCACAGGTTATTCCCACTTATCTGGGGGTCACCAGAGCTAAAATATTGGCCGATGATACCGTACTGAAAATATTCAAGGCCCAAATTAATATTGGTAAGTTGGAGCTAAATGCCAAAGATCTGGTGCTTTATCTCTAATTAGAACGGCATTAAGGGATTCTTCCTCCTGGAAATACGCCGTCCTCAATGCTGTGGTGTATTGAATAGCTAATGGATAATTGAGAAAGATAATACTTTTCTATTTAAGTGTGATATTTCGCATGCTTTTTACTGATTGCCATCTGGAAGGCGAACTATAAATGAGAATTATCAAACCGCTGCGTCTTGGGATTATGAATCGTCCTTGTTTTTATAAAGCGCATAAGCCTTATTTGGGCGTTGCCGTCTTGGCATTGGTGGATATGGGGGCACAACCGATGTTGCGCCCAGAGCCAGAATTATGGCAACTGGCGCAAAGCGAATTATCCAGTACGGGAGGCGTGGTGGATACCGCTTACCCCAAATATTACGCCGAGTTTCTGGCAACCGGCCATGCCTATCCGCACGCCTGTTTGGCTGAGAATGTTTGCCGTGCCAGCATTACGCTGGGTGAAAAGCAAAAATCATTAATTGTTTCTGGCGATCGGCAATGGCAAGGTGAAACGCCGACCTCCCCACGCCCCTTTTCCTCTCTGCCCATTGACTGGCCTCACGCTTATGGCGGCCCGCATATTGCGGCCAACCCGCTAGGCATCGGGGCGGAGGCCAACGGCGCTCCCCAGCGGTTGCCGAATATCGAATTGCCCGGCGAACGCATAACTTCACCTACGCAATGGGTCACCCCTGCCGGGTTCGATGCTATTGATATCACCTGGCCTGCCAGGCAGGTGTTTATTGGCCGCCGCTACGATGAGGCCTGGATACAGCGCGGGGCGATTGGCCTGGCCGATGATGCGGATTTCCGGCTGTTCAACATCGCTCCTCAAGATCAGCAGTGGCAGGATCTGGCGGAACTGCCGCGCGGCACGCCGTATCGGATCGAGAATATGCATCCTGAACATGCCCTGCTGGAAGGACAACTTCCCCCCTGGAAAGCGCGCTGCTTTGTCCACCATACGGAAAAAGGGGAGGAGGCTTTCTCTGAAATTGAACTGCGTCATACCACGGTCTGGTTCCTGCCGCATCTGGAGAAAATGATCCTGGTGTATCACGGCGAACTGCCGCTTGAGGCGCTGGAAGACGATGGTTACAACGTTCATATGCTGATGCCTGCGCTGGAACATGCCGATCGGCCACGTTCGTTAGACCATTATCGGGATGTGTGGATCAAGCGCAGCGATCGGGAAAAAGGCAGCGCCTTCGCGTTCCAGGATCGTGACTTGCTGCCGGAAGAGATCCTCGGGCCATGGATTGATAACACACCAGAGCCGGAAGCCGAGCATCCGTTGCAGCAAAACCTTGATGCACGTAAGCAAGCCATCTACCAGGATGCCGATAAGCGCCTGGAAGCGGTGGATACTACGTTGTATGCAGAGGCCAAAGAGACGCCGGATATCAAACGGCCCATGCTTTCCCAACTGACTGAATTTATGGCGGAAATGGAAGGGATGGCCGCTAAGGCCAAAAGCGACGCCATGCAGCAGATGGAACAGCGTATGCCGGATCGGGATGGCTATGATTCGCGACGTCCGACTGGGCCAGAATCCGTTAATAAAATGCTCACGGCCTTGAAACAGCAGCAGGGCCGCCTGCATCCCGGCCAGGAAGAGGGGTTGCATCAGCTTTATCGCCTTGGCGTGTTAAACCAGAATGCCGCTCCACGGCTGACCGGTGAGCGAGCCGCGCAGTTGAGAGCCTGGGTGATCGGTAAAATGGCGCAGGATCGTAACTTCACCGGTTGCGATTTGACCGGTGCCGATCTTTCCCATCTTGACCTGAGCGGTGCCAACCTGACCCGCGCCATGATGGAGAGCGTAGATCTGAGCCACAGCGTGCTGGATCACGCCACGTTGACGCAGACCATTCTGGCCCGCAGCGTCCTGAGCCACACTTCGCTACGCCATACCCTGTTCCACGAAGTAACCTTGGCGCAGGCTATCTGTAGCGACTGTGATTTTACCGGTACCGGCCTGAACAATATCGAAACCGAGGGTGCGCAGTTTGAGCGCTGCAACTTTGGTCAGACAACGATAGCAAATCAGATGTTCACCCAGACCTCGCTGACCGACTGTGACTTTAGCGCAGCTTCTTTAGATAACGTTATTTTCAACGGGATCACGTTGGAGAATCCGCGTTTTTCCGCCGTGCGGATTAACAAAGGTACCTTTATCGACAGCCAGTTACAGCATGCGGTGTTTGAAAATGCGCGGCTTAAGCGCTGCTCAATGACGAATTGCCAGGCCGATGGCATCGATTTCACCCGCGCCCGGCTGGAGAATTGCGCCTTTGTCGCGGGCACCGTGCTGGAAAGCGCCTGTTTCACCCATGCGGTGCTGATGCAATGCAACCTGCGCCAAATGCCGCTTAGCGGGGCCGATCTGAGTTTCGCTACGCTTGAGAGCTGCGATCTGTCCGAAGCCACGCTCCGGCAGGTGAGCCTGCACCGGGCGCAGGTCAGCGATTCGCTATTTATCCGCACCAACCTGGAGGGGGCCGATCTCAGACAGGCCAGCCTGATCGGCAGCCGGTTACAGAAATCCCGGCTCATCGGCTGCAATCTTACCGCTGCCAATCTGTTCCGAGCGGATATCTCACAGGCGGAAATCGATGACACCACCCTGATGCACGATGCCTGGGTAAAACAGATGAAAGTCTACCCGTTGCGCAGTAGCCAAGGAGCCGAGTAATGGATGCGGTTCAGCTACAGCAAAAAGTCAAACAGGGTGAGGTGATTGAAGAGTTGACGCTATGCGGCATCAGCCTGGTTTCTGGCGATCTGGCCGGTGGCATTTTCAGGCAGGTGGATTTCAGCAACGTCGACTTTACCGATTGCAATCTTGAACAGTGCCTGTTCATCGAATGCATCTTAACGGCGGCGATCTTTACTCGGGCGCGGTTGCAGTATGCGCGCTTCAGTGAATCTTACTTACGCCACGCCAACTTTAGCGGCACTGCGCTGCCTGGCCTGATCTTCAGCGAGTGCAATCTGCAACACGCGGATTTCAGTCAGGTCCAGGCGGCGAAAATGCAGTTTATCGGTTGCCGCCTGGATCACTGTTTGTTTCGGCAGGCGCAGTTCGACAAGAGTGCGATTTCCGAATCGACGATGGAAAAAAGCGACTTCACCGGGGCCAAACTACAAAAAACCACGTTTTATCAAACGGATTTACGCCAGTACATTCCGACCGGTGCGCATTTTGAACAGGTTAACTTTTTTGAGTGCCAACAGCAGGGTCTCGACTATAGCGGCCAGTCATTAATTCAGTGCATGTTTACCCGCAATCAGATGGAGAAGGTTAATTTCGCCTCGGCATTGCTCAAGCTTTGTCTGTTTCATGGCGCATCCATGCAGAAGGCTAACCTGAGCGGCGTCCAGGCAGATGGTGCCCAGTTTGTGGATGCCGATCTGTCTTATGCTGACTGCCACGCCAGCCAGATGAATCAGTCGATGTGGATTAACGCCTGCCTGTCCTCAACCAACTTTGCGGGTTGCCAACTTACGCAGGCTCAGTTCAACAAAAGCCGGGCGCAGGGGGCGTTATTTACCGACAGCCAACTGGTCTATGCCAATTTTTCGTATGCCGATGTCAGCTATGCCGATTTTGGCGGAGCGCATTTTAACCAAACGCAATTTCACCGGGCCGTACAGCAGGAAACACGCTGGGGAGACAAAACCGGCGTGTTAGCGAATGACCCCGAACTGTTCGCTGCCGAAGGCTGGAGTGAGCAGTTCGACCATGCGGATCACGGATAAAGAGGAGAGTTCAATGAGCACCGTAACCACATCACACGCTCTGCCGGTCTATTTGCCGCAGCAATTCAGCGGCCAGGTAGCGGATATTTTATCCGATGGCAGCATGATCGTCGAAAGTGAAGGGCGTGGCTGGCACTGCCGCCGGGCGGCCAGTTGTATGTTAACGCCGGAGGCCGGTGATACCGCTTTGCTCGCCCGTTCCAGCGATGAAAAGCTCTGGCTGCTGGCAGTGCTGGAGCGTGCCAAGCCGCAGCAGGCGGCGCAAATCATCGTTGATGGCGATCTGAATATTGCCACGCGCGGCGGCTCGCTCACCCTCAACAGTGAACGTCAGCTCGCGTTGGAAAGCCACCGGCTACAGGTGAAATCCGCCCACGGCGATTGCCGCATCGGCAACCTGGAATATTGCGGTGACGAACTCAATGCCCGCGTCACCCTCAGCCGCTGGGTTGGGGAACGTTGTGAATCCGTCTGGCATACCCTGACGCAGCTCAGCGACGTGATCTTCCGCCAGGTGAGAAAGACCGAGCATGTGCGCGTCGGGCAACTGGATTATCAGGCTGAAGATTACGCGCGGCTTCATGCGCGCAGCACGATGATTACTTCGGAAACCATCACCAAAATAGATTCAGAACAGATTCACGTAGGGTAGATCACCCACCATCACGGGCGAACAAGGAGGAACTTACTGATGTGTACTGCCAATTGCCAATTGCTCGGAATAGATTTAGCTATCGTCGATGTCTGCATCACACCGCCAGTCGTGCCGATTCCTTATCCCAATTATGGGCTTAGAGTGACGGCCATCCCAAATGTGTTGCATATCCTGTTTATTGCGGTGCCTGCGCACAATCTGTTGACGATCATTCCCTTCACCAGCGGTGACTCACCCGGTGTGCTCGGTGGCGTGTGTTCGGGAACGGTCATGGGCCCATGCCGGAGTATCACTGGCGTGGTGACCTTTCTGGTCGCGGGCTTTCCGGCGACTCGGTTGACCAGCCTGACACAACAAAATCTCACCAACGTTATTGGCCTGAGTATCAGTCCTTGCCAGCTTACGATCTGGCTACTGGGGCTATAAAGCCGCAGGGTGGGCGACAACTTGAGACTATTGTGGTGTTACGGAGAACGGGAGAAACAATGAAACAGGCAGTGTGTTTTTTGGTGCAACGTGGGGGGAGAGCGCTGGGTGTCATCATTACCGGCCTGTTGCTCTGCGGTTGCTTAAGCATGAGCACCAAAAAAGCCGAACCCGTGGTGGCGTCTTATCGCATCACCTTCTCCGCGACCCGAGAAGCCAATATCAACCAACAGCAGAATCCGGCGCCGTTAAAAATCAGCGTGTTTTACCTGCGCTCGGATACCGGATTTATGAGCGCGGACTTCTTCGCCTTACACAATAAGGCGGCCGCCGTGTTAGGTGAGAACCTACTGGGCACCGAGCAGTTCTTTTTATTGCCTGGCGGCGAAACCGTCAAAATTTCCGGAGAGAAAAAGAGTGAACGTTATTACGTTGGCGTCACCGGGGAGTTTCAGGATTTAAATAATAAAACCTGGCGCATCATTATTCCGATCCCCGATCCGGAGAAAGTGCCGTTTTATAAATTCTGGCGCGGTCAGCCTCCGCCACAGGAAATCAAGGTTGTTGCCAACGGGCAAGGGCTGCGCGTGACGGAAAACAGCAATAAAGAAAAATAAGCCCAAAAACGGTAACCAACGTATTTCAAGCTGAAATACGGCGTGTATCAAGTAATGCCGGTAACCCTGCGCACAATAGTGAAAGTTGCGCCCCCTCTCCCCAAGGAGAGGGGATTGGTTAGTCTTAATTGACCGGCATAAGTGTACCAAGCGCTTTTTATTTCCAAGGACCTCGGTAATGAAACGAGTACATAAAGTCGTCTGGACGGAAGGTATGTTTCTGCGTCCGCACCATTTTCAGCAATCTGAAAACTACCTTGAACACTATATCCGTTCATGGGGAATGGCACAGCAAGAGCATTACTGGGGGTTTATCTCGCTGGATATTGATGAGAGCGCCCTGCGCCTGGGGAATATCGCGCTTAACTCCGCCAGCGGGATTATGCCCGATGGCAGCTTCTTCTCTTTTTACGGTGCCGAGGAAGCGCCGCTGCCGATCAAAATAGCGGACGGCAAAGGCATTATTAACGTGATGCTGGCCCTGCCGGTGCATCGCGCCAGCAGCCGTGAGGTGGCGTTTAGCGACTCGCCCGATTCACTGGCCCGTTATGTGGCTTATGAAAGCGAAGTGGAAGACATGAACACCATTTCGGTGGGCAGCGCAGAGTTACAGTTCGGCCAGTTGCGCCTGCATCTGATCCCAGAGAGTGAACTGACGGCCGATTGGTGCGCCATTGGCGTGCTGCGGGTGTTGGAAAAAAGCGCGGATAACAGCCTGAAAATCGACGCGAGCTACATTCCACCGATGCTGGCCTGCCAGGAAAATCCGTTGCTAAGCACCTTTATCAGCGATGTGCTCGGCCTGTTGCAGCAGCGCAGCCAACAGTTGGGGCAGCGTCTTGGGCAAAGCGGGCGGGGCGGCGTGTCGGAAACCTCGGATTTTATGATGTTGCAGTTGATCAACCGCTACGTGGGCATCACGCATCATGCGCGCCACTGCAATCAGTACCACCCGGAGCGGTTATTCACCGAATGGCTGGCGCTGGCCTGTGAATTGATGACCTTCTCCCCGGCGCGTATCGCGGGCGAGGCATTGCCGGTGTATGACCACGACGCGCTGGCGTTCAGCTTCAACGCGCTGATGAACTGGCTGCGGCAAGGTTTGTCCATCGTCTTCGAAGAGAACGCCATTCAGCTACCGCTGATCGAGCGTTCACACGGCCTGAATATTGCCACTATCCCGTATGCCAACATGACCAACGAGTTTGGCTTCGTGATTGCCGTTAATGCCGACGTACCGATGGATGCCATTCGTACCCGCTTCCCGGCCCAACTGAAAGTCGCGCCGGTCAACAACATCCGCGATCTGGTGCAGTTGCAGCTGCCGGGGATTGGCTTGCGCAGTATGCCTGCTGCCCCGCGCCAACTGCCTTATCACGCGGGATATACCTATTTCGAGCTGGAAAACAGCGGCGAACTCTGGAAACAGATGAGTAAATCCAGCGCTTTTGCGCTGCACCTCGCCGGGGATTTCCCTGGCCTGAATATGGAATTTTGGGCGATTCGTAATCCGTAATCCGTCGGTATAAGGTTCAGGAAACAGGAATGTTCCATGCAAAATACTCACGCTAAAGCGGCTGGCGATGATCTTGCAGCGCCTCTGGCGAATATGCAGGCTTCAAATAATCTGTTGGTGACGCTGGCAAACCCGCTGCTTAATCGGATCCCATTCATCCGCAATCTGGCCAGCCGTCCCGATCCCGTGAAGCTACGCCAGACGCTGATTGATGATATCCGCCGTTTCGAAGTCCAGGGGCAGCAGGCCGGGTTGCCGTACGATGTGCTGATCGGTGCCCGTTATTGTCTGTGCACCGCGCTGGACGAAGCCGCGATGTTTACCCCTTGGGGGAAAAGCACCGTGTGGTCCACCAGCGGGCTGTTGGTCACCTTCCATAACGAAACCTGGGGCGGGGAGAAATTCTTCCAACTGCTGGCCCGGCTGTCTAAACAGCCGCAGAAAAACATCCTGCTACTGGAGTTGATCAACTACTGCCTGCTGCTGGGCTTTGAGGGCCGTTATCACATTATCGAGAACGGCTACTCGCAGTTGGAAACGCTGAGACAGCGTCTGGCTCAAATTATCCACTCGGTACGCGGTGAGTATCCTGTGCCGTTATCCCTGCATCCTACCGATCTGCCCGTGGGCAAAAAAAATTGGCGGCCAATGCTGCCGGTGTGGGCCTGCGCGGCATTTCTGGGGCTGATGTCCTGCCTGTGGTTTATCTCGCTGGACTGGCGGCTCGGCGAAGCCACCACGCCGGTGGTGGCCTCTATTTATCAGCTCGAACTGCCGCCGGTGCTTTCGGCGGAGATACCGGCCCCGCCGACGCCAGCGATTGCCAGTCTGAAAGGCTTCCTGCAACAGGAGATCGATGAAGGTTTGCTGAGCGTACATGATGAAGACCAGAAAAGTATTGTGGTGTTGCGCGGCGATGGTTTGTTCGACTCGGCCTCCACCTCGGTACGCGCGGCCTACCGGCCGATCCTCAACCGGGTGGCAGAAGCCCTTAACAAGCTCGACGGGAAAGTCATGGTTACGGGATATACCGACAGCGATGTTATTCGTAAAGCACGCTTTGCCTCCAATTACGATCTTTCGCTGGCGCGTGCGGATTCCGTCAGCGCGCTGTTGAAGAAGTCCCTGGTACAGCCAGACCGGCTGATGATCGAAGGGAAAGGCGAGCAGGATCCGGTGGTGCCAAACGACAGTAAAGCCAATAAGGCACTCAACCGCCGGGTTGAGATCACGCTGCAACTGGCGCCGGGCGCAGTCCAAAACTCGACGATGTCGCTCTAGATGGGGGTCAGATGCTGAATTCAATCATTGCCATTATTACCAGCCGTTTCCTATGGGGCATGGTGGGCGTAGGTTCCATTTCGATGATCATCTGGTTCATCGGCCCTTACGTTTCCGTAGGTGACTATCGTCCACTGGAGTCGGCGGTCAACCGGCAGATCGCGATCGCCGTTATTTGCGGGGTCTGGCTGCTGTTCCGGCTGATCGCCGCCGCCTGGCGCGCAAGGCGTAACCGCAAAATGCTGACGCAGATGTCTGAGACGCCAGCGGAAAACGCGGGCAAAGACGCGGAACGCGACGATCCTAAATTGGTGGAGCGCTTTGAAGAGGCCACCCGCCTGCTGAAAAAGGCGCGTTTCAACGGCCAGCAGTCGCGCTTTATGCCCGGTTGGCTGAGCCGTTTCGGGCGGCAATATCTCTATCAACTGCCGTGGTATGTGTTGATCGGTGCACCCGGTGCCGGGAAAACCACCGCGTTGGTCAATTCCGGCATTAACTTCCCGCTGGCGGATCGCTTCGGCAAAACCGCGCTGCGCGGCATCGGCGGCACTCGCCATTGTGACTGGTGGTTTACCGAAAATGCGGTGATGCTGGACACCGCCGGGCGTTATACCACGCAGGAAAGCGACCCGACGCACGACGCGCAGGAGTGGGGCAGCTTCCTCGGTTTGCTGAAGAAATATCGCCCACGACAGCCGATCAACGGCGTGATCGTCACCGTCAGCCTGAGCGATCTGATGAATGGCACCCCAGAAGAGCGCCAGGAACAGGCTCAGGCGCAGCATAAGCGTTTGGTGGAGCTGCGCGAGTCGTTAAAAATCGACTTCCCGATCTACATCATGGTCAGTAAAGTTGACCTGCTGCGGGGCTTCCTCGCCTATTTCGGCCAGTACGACAAAGAGCAGCGCAGCCAGATCTGGGGCTTTACCTTTGCCCGCAGCGACACGCAGAAAATCGGTTTTGAGCTAATGAAGGCGTTTGAGCAGCACTTTACCCAGCTGCTGCAACGCCTGAATCTCGGGCTGGCCGACACCATGCTGATGGAGCAGGATCAGAAAACGCGCGCAGAAAGCTACCTGTTCCCACAGGCCTTTGCCCGGCTGCGCCAGGTGCTGGGGGATTACCTCAACACCCTGTTTGCCACCTCCAGCTTTGAGGCCTCCTTCACGCCACGCGGGGTATATTTCACCAGCGGCACGCAAGACCGGATGCCTTTCGACAAGATGATGTCGGAAATGAACGGTTCGCTGCATCTGAATCTGACCCCGCGCTCTGCCGAGGAAACCGGCCACAGCGGCGAGGCGGAAGAAGAGAAACAGACCCAGGGCAAAAGCTACTTCCTGAAAAAGTTCCTGGAAGAAGTGGTATTCCGCGAGTCGGAGCTGGCCAGTAACAACCGCTGGTGGATCTACCGCAACACCACGCTGCACTGGGTTGGCTACCTGTCGCTCGGGGCGATCTTCGCCACGGCGGGGCTGTTCTGGTACTCCAGCTATATCAATAACCACGACTACCTGAAAGAAGTGACCACTCACATCCCGGTGCTGGAAAAGCAGGGCGGTGAAATGGAGCTGTATAACTATCAGGATGTTTTCACTCTGCTGCCTTATCTCAACGGCCTGAAGCTGCTGGGCAGCAGTGAACGCTTTTCGCTGGACGAGCCGCCGCTCAGCTACCGCTTGGGGCTGTATCGCGGGGCTCAGGTCGAAACCGCCAGCCAGGCGCTGTATCAAAAAGCGCTGAAAAACATGCTGTTGCCTTTTGTTGCCTGGCAGGTGACCGCCATCTTGCGTAACGATATGGGGGCCGACGCCGATTTCAGCTTCGAAGCGCTGAAAGCCTACCGGATGCTGTACGAACCGGAGCATTACGATGGCAAATTCCTGCGCGCCTGGGTGATGTTCAACCTGCATCGGGTCTCTGGGCCGGGTACCAGCAAAGCGTCGTGGGAAGTGCTCGATGGGCATCTGAAACAGCTGCTGGATGAGCGTATTCAGTCCTCCCCGTATGTGCGCGATAGCCTGTTGGAGCAGTCCGCGCAGCAGCGCCTGAGCCAGGCACCGTTATCGGTGCGTATCTATGGGCGGTTGAAACGCATCCTGCTGAAGGAACCTTCGCTGAAAACCGTTTCGCTGACCGATCTGGCTGGCGCACAGGCGGAATTGGCTTTCCGGCGTAAAAGCGGCAAGCCTGCGGCCGACGGCATTCCGGGGCTGTATACCCCCAAAGGCTACTGGCTGGCGTTTAATAAACGCATCGATAACGTAGCACAAACGCTGCTGACCGAAGACGGCTGGGTGATGAACGTCAACGAAAGCGCGTTGGCCAAAGAGAGCCGTGCCGATCTGCTGAAAACCGTCCGCCTGCTGTACATGCAGGATTTCATCAGCGCCTGGGATGCGCTGCTGGGTGATATTGAGCTGAAGAACATTGCCAATCTAAGCCAGCGCATCAATACCGCGCGTTTGCTCTCTGCCGGGGATTCGCCGTTACGTAACTTTCTGATCAACGCAGTGAAAAACATCAAGCTTACCGACGAGCAGGAGCAGAAAGAGAACGGCTTGAAGCTGAGCGGCGGGGAGAAAAACAGCGCGGGTCCCGGCCATTTCCTCGACACGTTGTTTTACAGCACATCGTCTGAAGACGTTGGCGATATCTCTTCCCTGCCGGAGCAGGTGGTGATCAAGCATTTTGCGCCGATTATCGAACTGGCGCAGAGCAGCGATGAAGCGGCTAAAAGCATCCCGTTTGATACGGTGCTTAAACAGGCCGATGGCCTCTACAACTACCTGATCGCGGTGCAAAGCGCGGCCAACAGCGGCATGGCCCCGCCACCGGGGGACGTTATTCTGGCGTTGCAGGCCGAATCGGGCCGTTTGCCGCAGCCGTTTAAAGACATGATGCTTTCACTGGCAGTCGGTGCCAGCAGCGATTCGCAGATGAAAGAGCTGGAAGGGCTGCAAAAGCGCGTCGGCTTTGAGGTCGGCAGCTTTTGCAAGCAGGCCATCAGCGGGCGCTACCCGTTAGTGCGCAGCGCGCAGCAGGAGATCGCCAGCAGTGACTTCTCGCGCATGTTCGCCCCGAACAGCGGCATTATGGACAGCTTCTTCCGCCAGAATCTTGAAGGCAAAGTAGATACCTCGCGCGGCGGATGGCGCTTCAACCCTGGGGTCGACGGTAAAACGCTATCCGGCGGCGGTAACATGCTGCGCTCCTTCCAGCAGGCTCGCGATATCCGCGATACCTGGTTCAGCGGGCAGAATCAGAAACCCTCTTATCACCTGACGATCAAACCCGTCAGCATGGATTCCGACATTCTCAGCATGACGCTGGACATCGACGGGCAAATTTTCCATTACAGCCATGGCCCGCTGGTTCCGCTGGTGGTGAGTTGGCCCGGCACCGGCAACACCAATCAGGTCAGCCTGCAACTGGCGCTGGTCAACGGGCAAATGGCCACCCTGGCGACCACCGGGGATTGGGCGCTGAACCGGCTGATCGACAAGGCAGCGCTGAAATCCAGCGCGGCGTCGTTGACCCAGACGGCAACCTTTAACCTGGAAGGGCATCGGGTGGTGTTGGAGCTGACGCCCGACAGCATACGTAATCCCTTCCAGCCCACCGCCTTCAATTGTCCTTAGGAGGCGGATCATGACGCAACAGGCAACCTATGCACCACTACAGGACAACGGTATCGGCTGGTACGGCAAGATCCCCAGCTGTGGCGACTTTGTGCAACGTCGCCTGCCTGCCACGCTGATTAATCAGTGGGCGCACTGGTTCCAGTCAGGTCTGGCGGCCCGGCAGCTTTCCGCCCCGCGCGATGGCCGTTATTCGCTGCTCGGCGCGCCGATGTGGAATTTTGTGCTGCCCGCCACGCTGGGCACGCCGTTCGCGCAGTTGGGGTATCTGCTGCCATCGCAGGATCGCGTCGGGCGTCACTACCCGCTGTTCGCCATGTGGCTGGTTTCCCCTGCGCACTGGCGTAACGAGCATCTGCTGTTGGCGGCAGAGCGCTATTACAGCATCGGGCAGATCCTGCAACGCGGGGTTCATCAGTGCCACTCCGTTGAGCGTATCGACCGCGCTTTGCAGGCGCTGCCGTCGCTACCGACGGCTCTGGCACCGCAAAGTGACGCCGACGTGACGCCAGGTTGGCCGCTGGCGATTTCGCACTTTGATCCGCGCCAATACGGCAGTTTCTGGTGGAGCGCACCGGGCGGCGGCAAGCCCTTTGATACCTATATCCACAGCGGCAATCTTACGGTGCAGCTTTTTCACCATCTGTTTGAACCCAGCGGCGACGTAAAGCATGCGCGCCAGGGGCTTTACGGACCCATGTTTGACTAGGGAGAGAAGTCATGACGATTGAACACTTGCTGACCCCGGTAACGCCGGAAGTCAGTTGCGGTGAAAACCTGGAGTATGACGCCGATTTTATGCGCATGACCCAGACCGCCGCAGGCAAGCCGGAACAGCAGTTTGGCGACACCATTATCCCGGCAGAAGCGCCTGATTGGGGCGCGGTAGAGCGCTTGGCCACCGGCCTGCTGCGCCGCACCAAAGATCTGCGGGTGATGTTTTTCCTCACGCTGGCCTGGACGCAACTGCGCGGGTTGCAGGGCTATGCGGACGGCTTGCAGCTGATCTATCTGGCGATCGAACGTTATTGGCATCAGCTCCATCCGCTGCTGGAGAGCGACGGCGTGCGCGATCCAATGTTTCGCATCAATGCGCTGGCCGAACTGGGGGATAACACCCAACTGACCCATGCGGTACGGGCAACAACCCTGATTAAAAACGGCGGCAGCGAGCTTGCGGTGCGCGACGCCGTGGCGCTGCTGGACGGCAGCAAGCAGGAACTCCCTAACTTCCCCAATGGGCTGAGCTTTCTGCGCAGTGAACTGAGCAATCCACAGCAGGCCAACATCCAGACCGTGCAGGCCATCACCCGCACGTTGCCCAAATTGCGCCATGCCATTCAGCTCCATCTTGGCGAGAGCGCGTTACCGGAGATGACGCTGCTGCAAAAAACCTTTGATAGCGTCGCCCAGGCGATTCAGCAGCCTGAAAGCCACGGCAGCCGCGAGGCGGAGCCGGACCTGATCCTGACGCCGGAGGCGCTAAGCCTGCCCGGCGATCCGTTGCCGCTGCCGTTGGGTGAGTTTGGTTACGGGCAGGTGCAATCCCGTGCCGATGCCCTGCATCTGCTGGAGAAAGTGAAGGGCTACTTCGAACTCTATGAACCCAGCCATCCGGCACCGCTGATGATCGAGCGGCTACAGAAGCTGATCAATCTGAATTTTCTGCAAATCGTCAGCGATCTGGCCCCGGACGGTTTGCGCCAGTTGGAGGTCATTCTCGGCACCAGGGAAAGACAGGACGGAGAGAACTAGTCAGGCAAAGTGGTTACCGCACAATGCGGAGTGGATGTTATCAAAAACCTCTAATAACAGTGATTTATGGAGAAAATAATGGCAAATGTCAAAACTCGCAGCGGGCAGAAATTTATCGCCCGCAACCGGGCACCCCGCGTACAGATCGAGTACGACGTCGAGATCTACGGTGCAGAACGCAAGATCCAGTTGCCTTTCGTGATGGGGGTGATGGCCGATCTGGTGGGAACGCCCCTTGAGCCGCAACCCAATCTGGAAGAGCGCAAGTTTCTCGAGATCGACATCGATAACTTCGACGACCGCATGAAATCACTCAAGCCCAGAGTCGCTTTCCAGGTAGAGAACACCCTGAATGGTGACGGCCACCTGAACGTCGAACTGGTCTTTGAAAACATGAACGATTTCTCTCCGGCAGAGATCGCACGCAAGGTCGAACCGCTGAGCCACCTGCTGGAAGCCCGTACCCAACTGTCGAACCTGCTCTCCTACATGGACGGCAAAAACGGTGCCGAGGAGCTGATTACCAGCGTACTGAGCAATCCGGCGTTATTGCAGTCACTAACCCGGGCCCCCAAACCGGAAACCGATAGCCCTGCCAGCGTAGCCCCGGTGGCGGAGGAGTAAACCATGAGCCAACTTGAGCAATACACCGCGCCCGCGGCCAAAGCCTATACCAGCGATGAGTTCAACTCACTGCTGCAAAAAGAGTTTCGCCCCAGAACCGATCAGGCGAAAGAAGCGGTGGAAAATGCGGTAAAAACGCTGGCACAGCAGGCGTTGGAAAATACCGTCACCGTGTCAGCCGATGCCTATCGCACTATTCAGGCGCTGATCGCGGAGATCGACAATAAGCTGTCGCGGCAGATCAACAAAATCATCCACCACGAGAAATTCCAGAAACTGGAAGGTGCCTGGCAGGGTTTGCACTACTTGGTCAATAACACCGAAACCGACGAGATGCTGAAAATCCGCTTTATGAGCATCTCCAAACGCGAGCTGGGCCGGGCGCTGAAGCGCTATAAAGGCGTGGGTTGGGATCAGAGCCCGCTGTTCAAAAGCATCTACGAACAGGAATATGGTCAGTTCGGCGGCGAGCCGTTTGGTTGCCTGGTGGGGGATTACTATTTCGATCACAGCCCGCCAGACGTGGAGCTGCTCGGTGAAATGGCCAAAATCAGTGCGGCTTCGCACTGCCCGTTTATCTCCGGGGCATCGCCCAGCGTGATGCAGATGGAGTCCTGGCAGGAACTGGGGAATCCGCGCGATCTGACCAAGATCTTCCAGAATACCGAATACGCCCCGTGGCGCAGCCTGCGCGAATCAGAGGATTCACGCTATATCGGCCTGACCATGCCGCGTTTTCTCTCGCGCTTGCCTTACGGTATCAAAACCAACCCGGTGGATGAGTTTGATTTTGAAGAAGATACCGACAGCGCCAACCACGAAAACTATACCTGGACCAATGCGGCTTACGCGATGGCCACCAACATCAACCACTCGTTTAAGGAGTACGGCTGGTGTACCGCCATTCGCGGCGTCGAATCCGGTGGCGCGGTAGCCGATCTGCCGTGCCACACCTTCCCTAGCGATGATGGCGGCGTGGACATGAAGTGCCCGACCGAAATTGCCATCAGCGATCGGCGCGAAGCCGAACTGGCGAAAAACGGTTTTATGCCGCTGATCCACCGTAAAAACTCCGACTTCGCGGCGTTTATCGGTGCTCAATCGCTGCAAAAACCGGCGGAATATTACGATCCCGATGCCACGGCCAACGCCCAACTGGCGGCCCGTCTGCCTTATCTGTTCGCCTGCTGCCGCTTTGCGCATTACCTGAAGTGCATTGTGCGCGACAAGATAGGTTCGTTCCGTGAGCGCAGCGATATGGAGGTGTGGCTGAACAACTGGATCATGAATTACGTCGACGGCGATCCGGCCAACTCGTCGCAAGAGACCAAAGCCAGAAAACCGCTGGCGGCGGCAGAAGTACAGGTGCAGGAAATTGAAGATGCACCGGGATATTACTCGGCGAAGTTTTTCCTGCGTCCCCATTATCAGCTGGAAGGATTGACCGTTTCGTTACGCTTGGTTTCGAAACTGCCGTCATTAAAACAAAGTTAATTAAACAAGAACGAGTCCTGATATTTCGATTGCGGGTCATTAATACCGAAATTTTAACCTCAGGGCATAAAGAACAGCATGGAGATCGCAATTTTCGTTTCCCGGAAGGTTGGGATTTCTAATGCCGTGAACCGCCGTTGTTTCATAAAACGGAATTTACTTAACTCTAGACCCAAGAGGCTTTAGCTATGGCAATTGATATGTTCATGAAAGTTGATGGCGCTAATGGTGAATCCAAAGACGCTAATCACAAAGGTTGGACCGACATTATTTCCTTTACCTGGGGAGCCTCCCAGCCGGGAAATATGGGCGTTGGCGGTGGCGGTGGTACCGGGAAAGTCTGTTTTAACGATCTGCATATTAAGGCATTGATCGATAAATCCACCCCGGCCCTGCTGAAGCATTGCGCTAGCGGTAAACACCTGGGCAAAGTCGAATTATCCGTCTGCAAAGCCGGTGGCGGGCAGATGGAATACGCCAGAATCACGCTGGATGATGTTTTGGTCACCAATATTCAATACACCGGTGCCGATGATGAAGACACCGTGGGTATCCTTTATTCCTTCCAGGCTGCCAAAGTTCAGCAGCAATACTGGGAGCAAACCGAGCAAGGAGGCAAAGGCGCAGAAAGCAGCGCTGGCTGGGATATTAAACAGAACTGCGAAGCGTAACTGATACGGACGATTTCCTTGGTTTTTTGGGAAATCGTCCCTTCTATACCCAAAATAATTCGAGTTGGTTGTAGGCGGCAAGCACTGGAGAGCCCAGGAGCATAGATAACTATGTGACTGGGGCGACAGAGCGCAGCCAACACCCAAGTAACTTGAAGTATGAAGGGTATATCCGCTGTATTTCAAGATGCAGGGGGGCGCTGCCTGCATCTTGAAATCCATTGGGTATAAAAAATAAAGCGGCGACTCTGGCAAGAAAATATAAAAGGGAAAGTGTCTATGCGGCTAACGATGATCAGGAACCGGGACAATGAGCGGTTACCCCAGAATTACTGTGACTTCACGGCACCGGGTGGAACCATTGGGCGCGATACCAACAATACGCTGATCCTGCCTGACCAAAACCGGGCGATTTCCCGTTTGCAGGCCGTTGTGCATATTTCTCCCAACGGGGAAGCCCACATTACGCAACGGGGTAGCACCACAGCGCTGCTGCTGAACGGCGGCGAACTGCCTCATAACGTTCAGCAACTGCTGGCTGAAGGCGACATTCTCGACATCGCGGGTTACCAGTTCAGTGTGAGCCTGATGGACCACCCGGTTTCCCTAGCTCCGCTCTTACAGTCTCAAGGTGCGGCGTCATCGGTTAATGATATCGACGAAGCGGTGTGGGACAACCTGGAAGCCGAGTTTCTGTTGCATCAGCCGCAGCATAAAAGGCCGTTACCCCACGATCCGAACCACCCCCTGTTTGCCAACGAGCCGGACAACCGTTCTGGAAAAGATCCGTTGGCGATGGCGCAAGAAACCGATCTGGCCTCTTTACATGAAAAAACGATCGATCCAGACCGCCTGTTTGCGCAGGATGACCCTTTCTCCCTGCCGCCGATTATGAAGGACACCACGCCGAGCGTGCTGTCGGTGAACCGCAAATGGTCCGCAGAAGATCACGCCGCGCCTGAAACCGCGCAACCACCGGCAACGGATCATGCACCACCGATCTTGCATCTGCCTGATGAACTGGCGGCAGACTGGGCGCTGAATGCCGACATTGGCAGCGAAGACGACGTGCTGCTCGGCCTGTTTGCCGATAACGCGGTGCCACTCGCCTCAACCATGGATGATGGTGCCGCTTTTGATCCGACGCTGGCGATCTGGCCTGCCGCACCTGGCCCAGTTTCGCCGGTGGATGCGCCCGCGCCGCCGCAGGTAGAAACCAAGCCGGAATCGCTCACCCAGCATGAAGATCTCGCCTGGGCGGAGCAGATCCGCGCTGCCGATCACTTTTCCTTGAATGACTTTGCCGACCAAGAGAATGCCATCTCCGGTAGCGAGCCTGCGGAGTATGCCGAAGAACAGATCGGTGGCTCATCGGCCCCGTTGACGCGATTGGGCGTTGATCCGGTCCGGCATCAGCCGTTCAAACCGACCAAGTCCACCTCGCAGGAACAGCTGCACGGTGAGCTGTTCAGCGCGTTCGTGGCCGGGCTGGGGCTGGATGATGCGGTGCTGCAACCGGACTTCTCGCCAGAACAGCTCTACCTTGCTGGCAAGCTGCTCAGCCTGTTTTCACAGGGCACCGTGGCGCTGCTGTCGTCGCGCAACATTCTCAAGCGCGGTTTGAAAGCCGAAATGACCATGATCCTGGAAGAGGAGAACAACCCGTTCAAGATGCTGCCTTCGGGTAAAACCGTGCTGTTGCAGATGTTCAGCACCCCGATGCCGGGCTTTATTCCGCCGGAAAACGCCGTGCGCGACGCGATGATCGATCTACAAGCCCATCAGTTGGGCATGATTGCCGGAGTGCGCGCGATCATTGCCGCCATGCTGCAAACCTTCCACCCCGATAACCTGGAGAAAATGGCGGCGGAGCAGGGCATGCTGCCAAGCAAAGGGGTGTTCTCAGGTAACCGTAAGGCGGCGCTGTGGGACGCGTTGAAAAACCATTATCAGCGGGTGGCCAATGAGGTGGAGGATGATTTCCACACTCTGTTCGGCGAGGCATTTCTCCACGCTTATGACCTTGAGATCCGCCAATACAAAGCGTCTCAAAATCAGAAGGCACCGTAATGAAAATTGAAGCCGTCTGGTGCTCGAACCAGGGTAACCGTGCGCAGAATCAGGATAAAACCGGCGAGTATCTGGGCGAACAGGCGGCCTGTTTTGTGCTGTGTGACGGCGTAGCCGGTGATGCGGGCGGGGGGCAAGCCGCCGCGCTGGCCTGCCAGTTTCTGCTGGATCACGCCGGGCAGGGCAAGCCTTGCCAACCCGATGAGGTGCCTGCGCTGATCGCCGAGCTCCAGCAGATGATCCATCAGGCACAGCAGCAGGATCAGTGCTACAGCCGTATGCGCACCACGCTGGTGGCGCTGTTTATCGATCGCGCCACCCAGCAGGCCCATTGGGTACATGCTGGCGACAGCCGGCTCTACCTGTTCCGCAACGGCTACCTGTGCCAGTCCACCACGGATCATAGCTTGGTGCAAAAAATGAAAGATGCCGGTTTTCAAACCGGTGGGCTGCCCGACAACCTGCTGTACGCCGCTCTCGGCACCGGTAACCATCAGGATGCCACTTACAGCCCGACGCTCTCTCTGGCCGATGGCGATGTGTTTTTGCTGTGCAGCGACGGCTTCTGGAAACGCTATAACCTGGCGCAACTGGAATATACGCTGCGCCTGGCCCATACACCCACCGAGTGGCTGACGCTGATCGAACACTTGGCTCCGCCGCTCTCACAGCAGGATAACTACAGCGCGATCGCCGTCTGGATCGGTTCCCCGCAGGAATCCACGCTGTTGCAGATACTTCCCCTGGAAGAAAAGGTCGTCTTCCAGACACCGAATTGCCAAAGAAGCAGGAGATAAACCGTGAAATCATTGCTCTCTGTTCTGAAAGGTCAACCGTTAGCCACCGCCCTGGAGCAAAGCGAAGCGGCGGTCAAAGCGGCTCCCGCAGACGCGGACAAACGCGCCGAATGGGTCCAGCTGTTGTTGCTGCACGGCGATTGGCACCGCGCCAACACCCAGTTGCAAGCCTGGCAGGCACTGACGCCACAGGCTGCCCCTACCACGCAGCAACTGGCTGACTGCGTAGCGGCAGAAATGCAGCGCGAACAGGTGTTCAGCGGAGAAATCGCCCCGGCGTTCTTTACGCCGCCGCAGGAATGGCAGTTGCTGTTGGCGGAAGCGCTGCGTGCCGCGCCACAGCAGGCCAGCCAGCTGCGCGATCGCGCTTTCGAGCTGGCAGCCGAGAATGCCGGTCAGCTTTCGCTCAACAGCGATGAGGAATCAGCCCCCGCCAGCCATTTCGCTTGGCTGGCAGACGCCGACAGCCGCCTGGGGCCGGTTTGTGAACTGTTTGTGGACCACCGTTACTACTGGGTGCCGTTTCATGAGCTTGAGTCGATCACCTTCCAGCCACCGCAAAATGTGGTTCATTTGATCTGGGCGCATGCCATGGTGAAGTGGCGCTCCGGCAAGCAGCAGGTGTGCCAGATCCCGGCACGTTATCCGCTCACCGAAGGCAGCGAAGATGCCCACCGCCTTGGGCGTAAAACCGACTGGCTGACCCTGAGCGATAACGGCCACTATGCGGGGCAGGGGCAAAAATCCTGGATCACCGATGACGACGAGTGCGCGCTGCTGACGCTGCGGCAGGTTCAGTTCACCACGGATGAGCCGTAATGACCGATACCACTAACGAGCGCACAGCCGCCCCGGTGGGTTCGCCCGCCGTTGCGGCACGGGTTGGCCGGAGAAACAGCGATGGCGTGTCTTCCCGCGATCGGATGCTGCCCGCGCTGTTTGATCGGCTGACGGATTTTGAACCGCAGAATAAGCGGGAAGCGGACAGAAACAAGACCATTTCGCACAGCACGCTGCGGAAAATGATCCTGCGTGACTTGCAGTGGCTGTTTAACTGCAACAACAACGAGCCGATGATCGATCTGCAAGCCTTTCCCGAAGTCCGGCGTTCTACCCTCAATTACGGCATTACGCCGCTGGCGGGGAAAAGGATGTCGGAAATCGAGTGGCCGGATATCCAGAAAAACCTCACTCAGGCCATCCTCAACTTTGAACCGCGCATTATTCCGGAGCAGTTGAAACTGCTGTGCATTTCCGGCAGTGATGATTTGGATACGCACAACGTTCTGTCGATCGAGATCCGTGGGCTGCTGTGGTGTAGCCCCCATCCGCTGGAGTTCTGCTTTCGTTCTGACGTCGATTTGGAAAACGGTTATTTCAATCTCAAAGACATAGGGTGAGTACATGGACAGTAAACTGCTTGAGTACTATAACCGTGAGCTGCTCTATCTGCGCGAAATGGGCGCAGAGTTCGCCGAAAGCTACCCGAAAGTGGCGGGCCGCCTGGGGATGCAGGGGATTGATGTTGGCGATCCTTACGTTGAGCGCCTGATGGAAGGCTTTGCCTTTCTCACTTCGCGCATTCAACTGAAGATGGACGCCGAGTTCCCGCGTTTCTCGCAGCGGATGCTGGAGGTGATTTACCCCAATTACCTTTCGCCAACCCCGTCAATGGCGGTGGCCGAGCTGCACCCGGACGGCCGCAAGGGCAACATTAACGCCGGTTTCCTGGTGCCACGCGGTACGGTGATGACCTGCGACACCTTCAGGAAAAACGGGGTGGTCTGCAAGTACCGCACCGCCCACGACGTGATGCTTTATCCGCTCAGCATCAGCCAGGTTTCGTTGGGGGCGTTGCCCGCCGATATCGTCAGCACCGCCAAGTTCAACCGCAATGCCAGCCGCCATGCGCTGCACATCCGCCTGCGGCTGGACGATAACGTCACCTTTGACAGCCTGAGCCTGGATAAGCTGATGTTCTACCTCAGTGGTCAGGATCTGGAAGCCATGCAACTGCTGGAACTGCTGATGCAGCACACCACCGGGATTATCTGCCAGCCGGTGGGGGCGGTTCCCCAGCAGCGCCACTATCTGCCGAAAGAGCGGCTGAATCATGAAGGGTTCGACGCCGATCAGGCGCTATTACCCGACGATCTGCGCAACTTCGACGGTTATCGCCTGCTGCAAGAGTATTTTGCCTTTCCCGCCCGTTTCCGCTTTTTCAGCATTTCTGGGCTGGCCGCGCTGTTTGGCGCGGGCAAAACGCAGAATGTCAGCGTGCGGGAGTTTGAGATCGTTCTGCTGCTGGATAAAGAAGTCCCGTCGTTGGCCAAGCGCGTTGACGCCAGCCACCTTTCGCTGCACTGCACGCCGGTGATCAACCTGTTCCCCAAGGTGGCGGAGCGCATCACGCTGAATGACAAAACTAACGAATACCATCTGGTGGTGGATAATATTCAGCCGCTGGATTTTGAGGTGTTCTCCGTACAGCGGCTGTGGGGCACCCCGGCCAACAGCCAGCATGAGCAGGAGTTCCGGCCATTTTATTGCACCCAGGGGCGCGACGGGCAGAACTACGGTGCCTATTTCTCCCTGCGCCGTTCACCTCGCCCGCCTTCGGTACAAAGCCAGCGCCAGGGGACACGCAGCAGCTATCCCGGATCGGAGGTGTTTCTGTCGCTGGTCGATGCCTATCACACCCCTTGGCGCAACGATCTGGAGTACATCACGGCAGAAGTGCTGGTCACCAATCGCGATCTGCCCCTGTTGCTGCAACGGCAGGAGGCGCTCTCTTTTGTGGTGGCCGACTCGATCCCGCTGCGTCAGGTGACGTTGAAAACGCCGCTGTCACCGCCGCGAGAAGCCCTGGCGGAAGGCCGCATCTCCTGGGGGTTGATCAGCCAGTTGCAGTTGGATTATCTCAACCTGATGGAAGGGGATGATGAGCAGGGCGCACGGGCGCTCAGGGAGCTGCTGACGCTGTACGCCAAGCTGGATGAACCGCAGATTACCAAGGAGATCAAAGGGGTGCAGCACTGCCGCCTGTCGCCTGCTTATCACCGTGCGCCAGCACCTGGGCCGATCGTGTTTTCACGCGGCGTCGCCATTGCGCTGACCATCGATGAACAGGCGTTTTCCGGCAATACGCCTTACCTGCTCGGCTGCGTGCTGGAACGCTTGTTCAGCCGCATGGTGACGATGAACACCTTTGTGACTACCTCATTGAGCACCCCGCAGCGCGGTAAGATCGCCCAGTGGACGCCACGGATTGGCAGGAGAACCCTGATTTGAACACTCGCAGCAATCAGCGCCTGCCGGAGGATTTCTGGACCTCGCTCACCGAGCACCCGTATGAGCACGATCTGTTTCAGATCCTGCGGCGTCTTGACGCGCAGGGCGGGCTCGACTGGCCTCTCGGGCGCGCACCGCATCCGCGCCAGGAACCGATCCGCCTGGGGCAGCAGCCTTCGCTGTCGTTTGCGCCCTCCACGCTGGCCAGCGCCGGGCCAGCCAATAATTCGCCGTCATACCAGTTGTTGATCTACAGCTTCGGGCTGTTCGGCCCTAACGGCCCGCTGCCGCTGCATTTTACCGAATATGTACGCGAACGTTATCTGCACAATCAGGATCGGACGCTGCTCGACTTTATCAACCTGTTCCACCATCGCCTGATCCTGCTGTTTTATCGCGCCTGGGCCAACAGCCAGCCTACCGTTTCGCTCGATCGCGAAGACGATCAGTCCTTTACCCGCTACCTCTCCTCGTTGGTGGGCCTGGGCGTGGATACGCTACGCCCACGGGACAGCCTGCCCACCCACGCCAAATATTATATGGCGGGGCATTTGGTGCGGCAGGGGCGCGATGCGGAAGGGCTGGCCAAGATCCTGCGTTACTACTTCCAGGTGCCGGTGCGCATCATCGAGAACATTCCCGTGTGGTTGGCCATCGCCCCGGAACAGCAGACGCAACTGGGGGCGGGCCAGGCGCTGCAACTGGGGCGCGATGCGTTTCTTGGCCGTGCCGTGCGCGATGTTCAGCACAAGTTCCGCATTGAGCTGGGGCCGATGTCGCTGGCGGAGTATCACAGTTTTATGCCCGGCGGCCCGCAGGCGATCGCGCTGCGCGACTGGGTGCGGCACTACGTCGGCATCGAATATATCTGGGATGTGCGCCTGATCCTGCGCAAGGAGGAAATCAGCAGAGCAACGCTGAGCGGCGGGCAGCGCCTTGGGTTGAGTAGCTGGTTACGTGATGCGGAAGGCGACAACGATGCGGGCGATCTGATTTTTTCACCCGAGCCGCTCGAAGGTCAGTATTGCCATTAACATTCGTTAAAACAAATCATTAAGGTGTAAGCATGAGAGAGATCAGCCGCGCAGTTCTGTTTGGCAAATTAAACGGCCTGTTACTCAGCAGCCTGGAAAATGCCACCTCATTTTGCAAACTCAGGGGCAACCCCTATGTGGAACTGACCCACTGGATCCATCAGTTGTTACAGCATCCAGACGGCGACTGGCAGCAGATTATCCGCCACTTCGGCATCAATGCGGGCAAGCTGGGTGAGGATGTGGTCGCCGCCATTGACCGGCTGCCGCGTGGTGCCAGCTCGGTGTCGGATCTGTCGGAACATATCGACAGCGCCGTTGAACGTTCGTGGATCTACAGTTCGCTAAAATTCGGTGCCCAGCAGATCCGCGGCGGCCATCTGCTGTTGGGGATGCTCAACACCACCAATCTGCATAATCAGCTGTTGGCGATTTCGCCCTGCTTCAAGCAAATTAGCAGCGAAAATTTGCAGCAGCAGTTTGAGGCGATCCTGGTCTCTTCTTCTGAAACCGCGATGGCCGCCGCGCAGAGCAGCAGTGCTTCGGCATCACCCCGCAGCGGTGAAAGCATGCTCGAGCAATACGGCAGCAACCTGACGGAAAAAGCGCGCCGTGGTGAGCTGGATCCGGTCACCGGGCGTGACGAAGAGATCCGGCAAATCGTTGATATCCTGATGCGCCGCCGGCAGAACAACCCGTTGCTGACCGGCGAGGCAGGCGTGGGGAAAACTGCGGTGGTGGAAGGGCTGGCGGCCTATATCGCCGCGGGCGATGTACCGCCGAAGTTGCGGGACGTTACGCTGTATCAGCTGGATATGGGGATGTTGCAGGCTGGTGCAGGTGCCAAGGGCGAGTTTGAACAGCGCCTGCGCGCGGTGATTGACGAGGTGCAGTCCAGCCCGTCGCCGATCATCCTGTTCGTTGATGAAATCCATACCCTGATCGGCGCAGGCGGCGCGCAGGGCACCGGTGATGCGGCCAACCTGCTGAAACCCGCTCTGGCCCGTGGTCAGTTGCGCACTATCGGGGCCACCACCTGGTCGGAATATAAAAAGTACATCGAAAAAGATCCGGCTCTGACCCGTCGCTTTCAGGTGGTGCAGGTACTTGAGCCTGATGAGAATAAGGCGGTGCTGATGCTGCGCCATTTGCGCCACACGCTCGAGAAACACCACCAGATCATCCTGCTGGATGAAGCGGTAGAAGCGGCGGTGCGCCTCTCCCACCGTTATATTCCTGACCGCCAATTGCCAGATAAAGCCATCAGCCTGCTGGATACCGCCTGCGCCAGGGTGGCGGTCAGCCAGCACGCCGAGCCGGGCCGGGTGGAAAGCTGCCGCCGCCATATCGAAGCGCTGGAAACCGAACTGGAGGTCGCGGTGCGCGATGTGCGCATCGGGGCCGGTGACGCGCAGCGCCCGGATCAGATCCGGCAGCAGTTGGAGCAGGCCCGGCAGCAGTTGGCCGCTCTGAACGCCCGCTGGAACGACGAGCGGGTGCTGGTGAATGAGATTATTGAACTGCGCGCCAAACTCTATCGCCCTGGCGAGGTGGCCGATCAAGAAGCCGAGGACGCGTTGCGCTCCGATCTCAATGAACTACAGCAACAGCTGGCTGTTTTGCAAGGGGACGATCCGCTGCTGTTTTCCTCGGTGGATGCCAACACCATCGCCTCGGTGGTGGCCGACTGGACCGGCATTCCGCTGGGCCGCATGATGAAAAATGAAGTGGAAGCGGTGCTCAAGCTGGCGGACAGCTTAAACGAGCGAGTGATTGGCCAGAAACACGGTCTGGAACTGATCGCCCGCCGCCTGATTACCTCGCGCGCCAGCCTGGATGATCCGAACAAGCCGATCGGGGTATTTATGCTGTGCGGCCCTTCCGGCGTGGGCAAAACCGAAACCGCCCACGCGCTGGCAGAAAATTTCTACGGCGGGGAGCGCAACGTTATCACCATCAATATGAGTGAGTTTCAGGAACCCCACACCGTCTCTACCCTGAAAGGCGCGCCTCCGGGCTACGTGGGCTACGGCGAAGGGGGCGTGTTGACCGAGGCGGTGCGCCGCCGCCCGTACAGCGTGATCCTGCTCGATGAGATCGAGAAAGCGCACTCCGACGTGCATGAAATCTTCTATCAGGTGTTCGATAAAGGCTGGATGGAGGATGGTGAAGGGCAGCGCATCGATTTCCGTAACACCATCATCATTCTCACTTCCAACGTAGGCAGCGAGGTGGTGAACGCGCTGTGCGCCGATCCGGCCCTGCTGCCGGAATGCGAACAGCTCACCGCTGCGCTGCGCGATACCCTGCTGCGGGCGTTCCCTGCCGCGCTGCTCGGCCGGTTGAATGTGATCCCTTACTACCCGCTGAGCGATGCGGTGTTGGGGGATATCGTGAAGCTACAGTTGGAGCGGATCCGCAAGCGCCTGCTGGAAAGCCACCATATGACCTGCTCGTTTGATGATGAGGTGATCCAGCAGATCGTCAACCGCTGTACCGAAGTGGAGTCCGGCGGGCGAATGGTGGATACCATTCTGACCAATACCCTGCTGCCGCAGATCAGCCACCGTTTGCTGACCGCCAGTACCGAGTTGCAGCAGTTCCGCCACCTGCATATCAGCTATGCCGAGAAGGCCTTTGCCTATGACTTCCGTGCGTAACCCAGCGGAGAACGGACCGTGCTGACAGCCTATACAGGGGCAGCCACGGAGGTGTTCGGGTGCGGCGCTCAGGCGCTGCCTCCGGGCTATCGCTTTGCGCAGTTGGAAATTCAGCAGGTGATCGGCGAAGGTGGCTTCAGCATTGTTTATCGGGCCTTCGACCATCGGCAACAACGTGTTGTCGCCGTTAAGGAATATATTCCCACCGCGATCGCGATGCGCAACGATGATGGCTTGGTGATGCCGCGTAACCCTTTCCTGCTGCCGACGTTTAACGCCGGGCGGGATTACTTTCGCCAAGAGGCAAAAATACTCGGCAGCCTTGCTCACCCCTGTATACCGCCGCTGCTGGATTTCTGGCAGGAGAATGGCACCGCTTACATCAGTACGCCGCTGTACGGCGGCACCACCCTGAAAAAACGCTACGCGCAGAACCCTGCGATGGTGACCGAAGTTTGGCTCAAAACGTTACTCGCTTCGCTGCTGCATACCGTGGCGGCGGTGCATCAGCAGGGCTGCCTGCATCGGGATATTTCATGGGACAACATACAGGTTGAGGAGCACCATCAGCCGATTTTGCTGGATTTCGGCTCCGCCTGCTTCCTGGCAGCGGATGGCGCGAAAAAGACCAACATCGTGTTAAAACCCGGCTTCTCCCCGGCGGAACTCTATTGCAACACCGGAGGATATGCCCACGGCCCCTGGTCTGATATCTATTCCATTGGCGCGCTGGTGTCTACGCTCATCACCGGCCGCCTGCCGCCGGTCAGCCTGACGCGCTGTATTGAAGACATCTATCAACCCTTGGCACAGCGTCAACTGCCCGGCTATTCCCAGCCGTTTTTACAGGCCATCGACGGTGCGCTGGCGGTTAATCCGGTCGATCGGCCTCCAGATATCGCTGCCTTTGCCCGGTTATTGGCTATTGATCTGCGCAGAGAGGCTATTTAACCACCGCGTCGAAAGAACTGATGGACCCGTAATCATTCACAAAGCTGCCGCTAACCTTGTTGCCTGGCTGGGCTGGCAGAGCTAATACCTGCGTGGAATAGGGGGCCATTAGGGTCCCTTCGAGCTTTTTACCATTGACCGACATGTTTACGAAAGAGACGTAATACGGCGTAGGGTTGTTGGCCTGCACGCGGCGGCCCTGAGTGCTCCAGATCACCGCTTTGACAGCACTATTGGCATCGCCTGGTAAACCTGCCGGGCGATAGAACAGTTTTATACGGTTACGGAAGGCTATTTGCGGGCGTTTAGCGTCGGCTTCTACCTGGCCCTTGGGCGGAACTTCCAGCACGTTCAGCCAGAACAGCGACTCTCTGTTCATCGGCAGGTGGTTACCGGTGTAGTTGATGCGCAACATCTGGCTTTTACCCGGCTCGAGCTGGTTCATGGGCGGACTTAAAAAGAAAGGCGCTTTGCTGTCGGCCGGTCTGGCGTAAGCATCGCCGTCATCGATCCAGTTTTGTAGCAGTACGGAGGATGAGCCAACGTTTTGGACGCGGAGATTGACGTCTTTGGCATCCGACAGATAAATCACACGGGTACCGTTAAGCAAGATGTCGGCCGTGGCAGCGGTACTGAACAGGGCAACCATGGCAAAAGTACAAGCCTGACGAATATTGGGCGAAAAAAGTGACATAGAACACTCCTGACTCAGATGCAGGGATACACAGACTGGCTATTGAATAGCATAGACGATGTTGAATGTGGCAAAGCTACGGTGAAGGGGTATTTGCCCCCGTAAAGGGGGCGATTGAAGAGGCTGAATATACCCTTCATACTTCAAGTTGCTTGGGTGTTGGCTGCCTTCGTTCACCCTAGTCACATAGTTATCTATGCTCCTAGGGCTTCACTCCGTTGCCGCCTACAAGCAACTCGAATTATTTTGGGTATAGGTGGGGGATTACTCGCCTTTTAGGGGAACCATTAACCCAGTTTTTGCTGCGCCCAGGCCAAACCACTTTGGTATTCGGCTGGCAGCAAGGGTGCCAAGGCTTGCAATGCCTGCTGTAACGAGGCGGCATTAGGATCGTTAAGGTTCAGGTGCCCAACCTTGCGGCCTGCGCGGACCTCTTTCTCATACCAGTGCAGATGCACCAGCGGCAGAGCCAGCCATGGCAGATTCACCGCGGTGCCAATCAGGTTGACCATCACCGACGGCGTATTCACCACCGGCGTGGGCAGCGGCAGGTCAAGAATGGCACGTAAGTGCAATTCGAATTGGCTGATCGACGCGCCATTTTGCGTCCAGTGCCCGCTGTTGTGCACCCGCGGTGCCAGTTCGTTGATCAACAGGCGATCGCCGACGATAAAGCACTCCATCGCCATCACGCCAACGTAGTTCAATTCATTCAAAATAGCCGACAGCATCTGCTCTGCCTGCTGCTGCAACGCCGGGTTTGGCTGCGGCAGAACCACGCTGGTACGCAGAATACCCTCTTCATGCAGATTGTGGGTCAACGGGTAGAACACCGACTGGCCATCATGACCGCGCGCGCCCACTAAAGACACTTCGCCAGAGAAATTGATCCCTTGCTCAACAATACATCCGCCGTAGGCATCGGCCGGTAATTCGCTTTCCTGGCCCGGGCGTAAACGCCACTGCCCACGGCCGTCGTAACCGCCGACGCGGCGTTTGACGATCGCAAGTTCGCCCAAATTCGCGAACACCTGTGGCCATTGATCGCGGCTGGCCAGCAGTTGCCACGGGGCGGTGGCCAGATTAAGTTGATCGAGCAGCTGTTTTTGCGTCAGGCGATCGGCCAAGCGTGGGAAAATATCGCGGTTGACGAAGTTGCTGTGGGTGGCGAGTTCACGCGTTAGCGCAGTTTCCGGCCAGCGTTCTATCTCGGCGGTGATCACGCTGTTCTGATAGGGCACCGCTTCTGGCTCGGCGTCGATGCCCACCGGATAAACCGTAATCCCCAGAGGTTCGCCAGCCTGGCGCAGCATGCGCCCCAGTTGGCCGTTACCCAGTACGCAAACCGGCTTCATGCTTCCTCCCGCGGGTCTGGGTTATTCAGCACATCGTCAGTTTGCGCCTGACGCCAGGCAGCCAAGCGCTGTGCCAGCGCCGTGTCGTGCAGCGCCAGAATTTGTGCCGCCAACAGGCCAGCATTTGCCGCACCGGCTTTACCAATCGCCAGCGTGCCGACGGGAATACCGCGCGGCATCTGCACAATCGAATACAGGCTGTCGACACCGCTCAACGCGGCGCTTTGCACCGGAACACCCAGCACCGGAACCAGCGTTTTCGCTGCCAGCATGCCCGGCAGGTGCGCTGCACCACCGGCACCGGCGATGATCACGTCAAAACCGATCGCGCTTGCGTGTTCGGCAAAGCTGAACAGTTTATCTGGCGTGCGATGGGCGGAGACGACTTCGACATGGAACGGGACTTCGAGCATAGTCAGAACTTCGGCCGCAAACTGCATGGTGGCCCAGTCACTTTTTGATCCCATTACAATTGCGATTTTAACCTCAGCATTGGTGGCTGAAGCAGCGTTGGCTCCCATGTGGATATGGCTCCTGTCGTTGTACAGAGGTCGGCCCGGCAGGCCGGATGAGGGCGTAGAGCATATCATGAGTGTATGGCGAGGAAAACGGTTGCGTCGTTGGTTTTTGCTGCCAAAAGCGCTCTATTGTCAGAAAGGGAATGCGATCAGTTCAACGGCTTCTGGCGTCACTTTAATCATGGAACCTTCCACGTGCCAGGCCCCTAGCACTGCACGCTGGGCGTTGCCGGTACTCAGCATAAGCGGGTGGATCGCCGGGCGATGGGTGTGCCCGTGGATCAGCCAGTGCACGTTGCTGTGCAGCATCGCTTGCTCAACGGCCTGCGGGTTGACGTCCATGATCGCTTCAGATTTGTACTTATTGGTCTGTTGGCTGCGTGCACGCATTTTGGCGGCGATCTTCAAACGCCAGCGCAACGGCAGAGCCAAGAACAGTTTCTGGATCCAGGTGTTATGCACTTTACGGCGGAATTCTTGATAGGCCTGATCGTCGGTACACAAAGTATCGCCGTGCATGATCAGGATTCTGCGGCCATACAGATCGATCACCTGCTGTTCCGGCAGCAGGGTCATGCCGCTGGCCTGGGCAAAACGCTCGCCGAGCAGAAAATCGCGATTACCGTGAATAAAATAGCAGGGGGTGCCAGCCAATTGCAGCGCGTTTAACGCGGCGGCGATCTCAGCGTGCAACGGCTCAGGGTCGTCGTCACCAATCCAGGCTTCGAACAGATCGCCCAGAATGTATAACGCGTCGGCGTGAACGGCTTCACGCTGCAAAAAACGCAGAAAACCGGCAGTGATTGCCGGTTCCTGTGCGCATAAATGCAAGTCTGCGATAAACAGCGTGCTCATGCGGCGACGATTACTCGCTGATGGTGACGCTGGTGATCACTACATCTTCCACCGGCACGTCCTGGTGCATGCCGCTGCGGCCGGTTTTTACGCCTTTGATTTTGTCGACCACGTCCAGGCCTTCAGCCACTTCGGCGAACACGCAATAACCCCAACCCTGGGCATTTTCGGCACGGAAGTTCAGGAAGTCGTTATCAACCACGTTGATAAAGAACTGTGCGGTAGCAGAGTGTGGATCGTTAGTGCGCGCCATCGCCAAGGTGCCACGGGTGTTTTTCAGGCCGTTGTTGGCTTCGTTTTTGATGGTTGCTTTGGTGTCTTTCTGACGCATGCCAGCTTCAAAACCACCGCCCTGCACCATGAAACCATTAATCACCCGGTGGAAGATGGTGTTGTCGTAGAAACCTTCACGGCAGTAACTCAGGAAGTTTTCAACGGTGACCGGCGCTTGCTCAGCGAAAGTTTTGATAACGATGTCGCCGTGATTGGTGTGGAAAGTAACCATAGTTTAGTCCTAGCAATGAAGTGATGTGTCATATATACCCAAAATAATTCGAGTTGCTTGTAGGCGGCAACTGAACGAAGCCCCAGGAGCTTACTCAAGTAAGTGACTGGGGTGAGTGAAGGCAGTCAACACCCAAGCAACTTGAAGTATGACGGGTATAGAGACGTGAGCGATCAGACCGGCTTTATAACATATCTCAATTAATCAGTCAGCAGCTTGCCGCTTGCCCCGTGGGCGGAACTCTGATTTTCTGCCGCTGAAATCAGCAATCCTTGGGCTTAACCTTGCATTAGCTCAGCTTTTCGGGTTTCAATACGTTGATTAACCCGATCAACATTGCACACCACGGAATGCCCTGATGCTAAAGATCTTCAATACCCTGAGTCGTCAAAAAGAGGAATTCAAGCCTATTCATGCCGGTAAAGTGGGCATGTACGTGTGCGGGGTAACCATTTATGACCTGTGTCACATCGGCCACGGGCGTACCTTTGTGGCTTTTGACGTGGTGGCGCGCTACCTGCGTTATCTCGGTTATTCGCTCAACCACGTGCGTAACGTCACCGACGTAGACGATAAAATTATCCGCCGCGCCGCAGAGAACGGCGAAACCTGCGATCAACTGACCACGCGGATGCTGGCAGAGATGCATGCGGATTTTGATTCGCTGCTGATCGAGCGCCCGGATCTGGAACCGCGCGCTACGCACCATATTCACGAAATTATCGAGATCACCCAGCGTTTGATCGCGCGCGATCACGCGTATGTCGCCAGCAACGGCGATGTGATGTTCTCTATCGACAGCGATCCAGACTACGGCTTGCTGTCGCGCCAGGATCTGGAACAGTTGCAGGCCGGTGCGCGTGTGGAAGTGGACGAGGTGAAACGCAACCCAATGGACTTTGTGCTGTGGAAAATGTCCAAACCGGGCGAACCAAGCTGGGAATCCCCATGGGGCGCTGGCCGCCCAGGCTGGCACATTGAGTGCTCGGCGATGAATGGCAAACAGCTTGGCACCCATTTCGATATTCACGGTGGCGGTTCCGATCTGATGTTCCCGCACCATGAGAACGAGATTGCGCAGTCCAGCTGTGCGCATGACGGCCCGTACGTCAATTACTGGATGCACTCCGGTATGGTGATGATCGATAAAGAGAAGATGTCCAAATCATTGAACAACTTCTTCACCATTCGCGACGTGCTGGCCTATTACGATGCGGAAACCGTGCGTTACTTCCTGATGTCTGGCCACTATCGCAGCCAGCTGAACTACAGCGAAGATAACCTGAAGCAGGCGCGTGCTTCGCTCGAACGTTTATACACCGCACTACGCGGCACCGATGTTAATGCGCAGCCAGCCGGCGGTGAAGCCTTTGAAGCCCGCTTCCGCGAAGCGATGGACGATGACTTCAATACGCCAGAAGCCTATTCAGCGCTGTTTGATCTGGCGCGCGAAGTGAACCGCCTGAAGAGCGAAGATTTGGCGGCGGCGAACGGGCTGGCGGCAGAACTGCGTAAGTTGGCGAAGGTGTTGGGCCTGCTGCAACAGGATCCTGAACAGTTCCTGCAAAGCGGTGCGCAAACGGATGACGCTGAAGTGGCCGAAATTGAAGCGCTTATCAAGCAGCGTAAAGATGCACGCCTTGCCAAAGATTGGGCAATGGCCGATGCGGCGCGCGATCGTTTGAATGAGATGAACATCGTGCTGGAAGATGGCCCGCAGGGGACAACCTGGCGCCGTAAGTAGCATTAGCAGCAAGATAATTAAAAAGCCGGGGAGCGCGAGCCACCCGGCTTTCTTTTTGCTGCTTGAACGATCAGGCTTTAACCGTGACGTTCATGCCTTTATAGCTGACCTTCTGGCCATCAACGATCTTGCAGCGCTTACGCGTTTCTACTTGGCCGTTAACTTTAACGTGCCCTTCGGCGATCGCCTCTTTGGCGGCACCACCGCTCTCACACCAGCCCTGAAACTTCAGCAGATCGCACAGCTCGACGTGAGGGTGATTTTCCAGATTAAAAATTTCCATACTGCCTTAACTTATTTAGGTTGAACGTCGTGATATTCCTCGCAGGCTTGCAAGGTATTTTGGATCAGTGTAGCCACGGTCATGGGGCCAACGCCACCCGGAACCGGGGTAATGTAGGACGCGCGCTGGCTTGCGGCTTCAAAATCCACGTCGCCGACCACTTTACCACTTTCCAGGCGGTTGATGCCGACATCGATCACGATCGCACCGGGTTTGATCCACTCACCGGGAATAAAGCCCGGCTTACCGACGGCGACGATCAGCAGATCGGCATGTTCGATATGATGGCGCAGGTTTTTGGTGAAACGATGGGTGACAGTGGTAGTGCAACCAGCCAGTAACAGCTCCATGCTCATCGGGCGGCCAACGATGTTGGAAGCGCCAACCACTACGGCGTTCAGGCCATAAGCATCGATGTTATAGCGCTCCAGCAGCGTGACAATGCCGCGTGGGGTGCAAGGGCGCAGCTTCGGCGCGCGCTGGCACAAGCGGCCAACGTTGTAAGGGTGGAAACCGTCCACGTCCTTATCGGGATGGATGCGTTCCAGCACTTTGACATTATCGATCCCGGCGGGCAGGGGGAGCTGCACCAGGATGCCGTCAATTTCGCCGTCGGCATTCAGCTTATCGATCAACGCCAGCAGTTCAGGTTCGGTGGTGGTGGCGGGCAGATCGTAAGAACGGGAGATAAAGCCCACTTCTTCGCAGGCTTTGCGTTTGCTGGCGACATAAATCTGCGAGGCCGGATTCTCACCAACCAGCACCACCGCCAAGCCCGGAGCACGTTTGCCTGCTGCCAGACGTTGTTTAACTTGCTCAGCCACTTCGTTTCTAACCTGCTGCGCAATCGTTTTACCATCAATAATCTTTGCTGACATCAGTGAGGAAATCCATCATTTAAGAAAAGCGGGGGAATGTGACTATTTTGTCAGAAGAGAGGCGCGCTGTCAGGCGTTGAATCAGCGTTATGCCGAGAATAGGCCGACGATTGCGTTACGATTTATAATTTTTTTATATCAACAGAGTGATCCTCTACGCTTCTTTTATCTTCTCTGCCTTACCCTTTTCTCTAGCACCCCAGGGTATTTCGTTGTGCCGCAGCGTTACGGAGCCTGAATCATGATGACCATTACTCGGCTTTATCCATTGCATCGACCCATTGAGCATCAGCAGGATGAACAACGGCATATTGGTGAAACGGTATTTGATTCGTCACTGCATCCGGCGCCGGTGGCGTTGTTGCAGATGCTGCATCAGCTAGGCAAAGCGAAGCCGGAGCGCCCTTCCTGGAGTTGGCGCGTGGTGCAATGGTACAGAAAGGGCCGATTTTGACTCTTGTACGGCGCTCCGCGTGATAACAGGGATTAGCGCAGGCATATCATTGCGTTAGGCGGGATCTTTCTATTTTGTGTGCGAAAAATCACCATAAAGTACGCCAGCCGCTGCCACATCATGAAAAGGCATTGACTCGCTAACCTCTGACCGTATAATCCAACTCCGCAACCTCGGTTGCCGCATCCGCATTTCAATGCGCCCTTAGCTCAGTTGGATAGAGCAACGGCCTTCTAAGCCGTAGGTCACAGGTTCGAGCCCTGTAGGGCGTACCATTAAGAATCATATAGTTACCTCTATTTTTCATTTGCTACATTTTCCAAAAGTGCCAGATTAGTGACATCGCCCGCCAAGACTTCGTCAATTTTTCTCACATGTTCGGTTAAATGAGAAGGGGAGAGGTGCGCGTAGCGTTGAACCATTTCTATGCTTTCCCATCCACTCATTTCTTGCAAAGCAGAAAGCGGTACACCTGCCTGAACCAGCCAGCTTGCCCACATATGTCGCAGATCATGAAATCGGAAGTCTGTTATCCCTGCGCGACGCTTTCCTGTATTCCACGCAGAATTATCATCAACCCTCAATTTCCTAATTGCCGCGGTGATCCCCCTCTTTTATTTTTCTAGCCTTGGTGTGAACAAAAAAAGCGGGAGTGCCGCCTCATCTGATCCCGCAGTACCTTGCAAGCTGTGTTGTTGAGTGCCACACCAATTGCCTTTCCCGCCTTTGCATCCTCCGGATGAATCCACGCTACCTTTCTCTGCATATCGACCTGCGACCATTCCAGATTGATTATGTTGGAACGCCGCAGGCCGGTAGCTAGGGAAAAAACGACGATATGGCGAAAGCTATCTGGCATGGACTTAATTAGCGTTGTGACCTCTTCCTTCGTCAGCCATCGAACGCGCTTGCTTATCGGCTTTCTCACTTTTATCACTGGAACTTTACGCAACCATTTCCATTCATTAGCGGCTATTTTTAGCAACCCCCGTATAAATGAAAGGTGCTGACTGCGCGTAGCAGCCAGCACCCTGTAGCCATCCATCCCCGGCAACATCACATTCTTAACTTTTCAACGGTGCTTCAACATCTGAATAGAGCTGCACGGCATCCGGCAGACGTTGACCCTGGATAGTGATGGCATCCAGTGAGCGGGTGAGCTCGGTCATCTCTGCGGCAGTCAGCGACACGCCGGTAGCCGCTGTGTTTAGCAGCATATGGTCTTTATTGGTGGTGCCAGGGATGGGGACTATCCAGGATTTACGGGCCAGGAGCCATGCCAGCGCAATCTGGCCCGGTGCGGCATTTTTTCTTATTGCCCAGGATTTCAGTAGCTCAACCAGTTGTAAGTTGTGTGGAAGGTTGTCAGGCGAGAAGCGTGTTTCTGTCGCGCGGAAATCACCGGCAGCGAACCGGGTATTCTCACCAATCCAGCCTGTTAAAAACTGCACGCCGAGTGGACTCCATGGCACAAACCCAATTCCCAGCTCTTCACATACAGGGAGCACATGTTTTTCAGGGCCGCGCCAGAGCATGGAGTATTCACTTTGTACGGCAGTGATGGGTAATGCCGCATGGGCGCGTCTCAGCGTGTTGATGCCCATTTCAGACAGACCCCAGTGCAGGACTTTCCCTTGATCCATTAAATCTTTAACCACACCGGCGACATCTTCGATCGGGATCTGTGGATCGACCCGGTGTTGATACAGTAAATCGATACGATCGGTACGCAGGCGTTTGAGCATATTTTCGACGACCTGTCTGATATGCTCCGGTCTGCTGTTAAGGCCCGGCAGGCGCTTACCTGTCTCCTGATCAATGTTCCAGCCAAACTTAGTGGCGATAACGATTTTGTCCCTGAATGGGGCGACGCCTTCCCCGAGAATTTTTTCTACTTCAAAGGGGCCGTAGGCTTCAGCAGCGTCGAAGAATGTCACACCTTCATCAAATGCCCGGTGGATAACATTGACCATCTCGGGACGCCAGGGAACAGACGTGTCGTATTTGCGACTCATGTTCTGCACGCCCAGACCGACGGCTGAGACTTCCAGCTTCCCAAGTTTACGCTTGCCCGGAGCCGCAGGGCGTTGGCTGGTTTGTCTGGATGAATCGCCCCGAGAGGATTGGCTCGCCGCCGATACGTGTGGAATCAGCGAGGCGGCGGCAATACCCGCCCCGGTGACTAATAGCTTGCGTCGCTCTGGCATTGTTGGGGCATTCTGGCTTTTCATTGATCGCTCCTTTTCTCAGAAAATTGACCATGAATCTCATCTAAGCGAGAACATTCTACCTACTGATTACCAACATAAAGCTGACGGTTACCTGACAGCGTTGTCAGAAACACTTATCCATCCCAGTCCGTTTCCTGAAAAAAATGTTATTTTCCTGTCACGATGCTGACAACCCTCGCCCCCTAATCTGAGACTGCAAATTTGATTC
Organism: Serratia sp. HNCC26DJ206; assembly: GCF_057180605.1. Lineage (NCBI taxonomy): Bacteria > Pseudomonadati > Pseudomonadota > Gammaproteobacteria > Enterobacterales > Yersiniaceae > Serratia > Serratia sp. HNCC26DJ206. The sequence continues at coordinate 6,191 of NZ_JBXUGP010000014.1, read as the reverse complement.
TGCGAGCTTGCATAACCAGGCTGACACTCAGCGGGAGAAACCATGAAATTCACGCTTATAAGTGCAATGCGACTCACGGCAAACCGGCTAATCGTATCGAGGATAAATTACCTTTTGCCTTATATCGACAGGGCTACGAGTACTACTGGAAAACCCACGCACATCCGAACTCAACGTTTAAATACATCACAAGCAGCTTGTTAGATTTGATGAGCTTTGACGTGACGGACCATATCAATCTCATCAATAAACCACTGCTGATGATTGCCAGTACTAAAGCGGATACGCTCTATATGACTGAAGATGCGTTCGCTAAAGCCACCGGCACGAAGGACAAAGAACTCTTACTGATCGATGGTGCTACTCATATCAAGACGTATTGGGTTCCTAAATACGTTTACTAGGCAATGCAAAAATCAGACGTCTTCTTTGATAAGAATATTTAAACCGTATCCGTCGATAATCCCTGCGGGGTATCGGCTTATCCCGTACTTATTTGCTCAGATTAACGAAGATGTGATGAAAGATAATTACGCTCATTAAATAGGCGCTATGAATGAAATTCATAAACCGAAACGGGGGACGTTAGCTGATGATTATTTTTTTATTTGGAGGGGCAGCGCCATCAGGGCACTGGCTGCCGTAAACAACGCAATTATCCAGCCCATCGTCCCCCTTTGTGAGGATCCCCCTGGGGCTGCTAGCGGGTTACTGGAGCATCATCATCATGTCCAAATCAAGGAGATGAAGGTGCCCCACAACTTGTTTCATGCTAAAGAGGAAAAAACAGTGATAAGAAAAGCGTTAGTGAATACGGCTCTGCTGGCGGGGTTGTCTGCCCTGTCGCTGCCGTCATGGGCAGTGATTGTGTGGCATTCTGATACGGTGTGAGCCAATCAGGGGATGTGCGTGGCAACCTTCACCCTGGATGGAGGTGGGAGCGACGGCAACATATCCAACTGTGGAATTAAAGCCGGTGTGGCATCAACACAGGGTGCCGTCAGCCCAATCAATTCATGAACTGCGTTAACGGGCAATCAACCTTATAAACCAGGGAATATAAACATTAACAGAATAGCCGCTGTCGTTGCCGCGGGTATAAGGAAAGGTATTTGTCACGTCGAAGGGGAGTCCCATATTTTGATGACAGGCTTTTGTGTTTTCACGTTGATTTTCAATCGATTGTTTGGTCTATTACCCCGTGGTTGAAAGTATCGAGCCATTGTTCATCACTGTGTCATAAGACAGGGAATTTTATGTTTGGGGTCTAGCAACCTCAGATGCTGAAAGTTCGTGTTAACCTCTGGCTGTGTGTACAGACTCATCCAATCAGGCGTGGGTTACCTCAGGTCAGTCATGTTGCTCCGCTTTAGAGTGGCGAATTACACCTCCGCTAGGCTGATGTTGCATTGGGATTAAGGACGCGGGCGTCACGCTCGAATTTTATGGAGAAAAAAGATGAGTGAACTGTCCACCGCGCTATTTTTCGACCACAGTCACCACAAATTAGCGGTCCGCGGCAACAATGCTCAAATAGATGTGCTGGGATTTACCGGTGAGGACGCGCTGAGCGCCCCGTTCCGTTACGCTATCCAGTTCACCAGCCGCGACAAGGCCATCGCCCCGGACACTATGCTGATGCAGGACGCCGCCTTCACCCTGCAGGCCCCGGTGATGGAGGCCTTTGGTGTGTCCGTCCAACAACCTCAGCGGGTGATTCAAGGGGTGGTCACCGGCTTCAAGCGCCTCTCTACCTCGCGCGACGAAAGCCACTACGAAGTCTGCCTGCAACCGCGCCTGGCGTTGCTGTCGCGCAGCCATCAGAATGCGATTTATCAGGACATCTCGGTGCCGGGCATTGTGGAGAAAATCCTGCGTGAGCGCCACGACATGCGCGGGCAGGATTTTGTCTTCACGCTGGCTCATGAGTATCCGCGCCGCGAACAGGTGATGCAGTATGGTGAAGATGACCTGACCTTTATCTCACGCCTGCTGGCCGAGGTGGGTATCTGGTTCCGCTTTACCGCCGACCCGAAGCTCAATATCGACGTGGTGGAGTTTTACGACGACCAGCGGCATTACCAACAGGGGATGATGTTGCAGGCGGTGCCGCCTTCCGGTATGCACGACAGCGGCGCGGACTCGGTCTGGGACCTGTCCAGCGCCCATCAGGTGGTGGAGAAATCGGTCAGCACCCACGATTACAACTACCGCACCGCCACCGCCGACCTGAGCAGCCAAGTGGATGTGACCCGGGGTGACGCCACCACCTACGGGGAGGCCTATCATTACGCCGACAATTATCTGACCGCAGGCAGCGAAGGGCGTGACCCGGAGCCGGAAAGCGGGGCCTTTTATGCCCGTCTGCGCCATGAGCGCTACCTGAACGCCCAGGCCCGGTTCACCGGCGTGGCCAACACCGCAACATTGGTGCCAGGTGTAGAGCTAAAGGTGACGGGCAGTTATGCCCCTGCTGCGTTTGCCCAGGGCGTGGTTATCGTGCGTACCACCAGTTCAGCACGGCGCGACCGCAGTTATGAAGTGGCGTTTGAGGCCATCCCTTATTCCGAGGATTACGGTTTCCGCCCGGCGTTGCTCCCCAAACCCAAGATGGCAGGCACGCTACCGGCACGGGTGACCAGCACCACCGCCAATGATATCTACGGCCATATCGACAAAGACGGACGTTACCGGGTGAACATGCTGTTCGACCGAGACAGTTGGGAGCCGGGTTATGAAAGCCTGTGGGTGCGGCAGGCCCGTCCGTATGCGGGAGACGTCTATGGACTCCATCTTCCACTTTTGGCAGGAACGGAAGTGGCGATTGCGTACGAAGATGGCAATCCGGACCGCCCTTACATCGCGCACGTTCTGCATGATTCGGCGCACGTTGACCATGTGACCATCCGCAACTACAAGCGCAACGTGCTGCGCACTCCGGCCAACAACAAACTCAGGCTGGACGACACGAGAAATCAGGAGCATATCAAGCTCAGTACCGAGTACGGTGGCAAGAGCCAACTGAACCTGGGGCACCTGGTAGACAGCGAGAAGCAGCAGCGCGGTGAAGGGTTTGAGCTGCGCACCGACCTGTTTGGGGCCATCCGGGCGGAGAAAGGCATCTTCATGAGCGCCGATGGGCAGGCGAAGGCACAAGGGAAAGTGCTGGAGATGCAACCGGCGCTGGACGCTCTGCAGCAGGCGCTGGGGCTGGCCACATCACTCAGTAACGCGGTACAGACTGCCCAGGCAGAACTGGCTGAAATCCAGGCGCAGAAAGCGCTGTTGGAATCTTCGCTCAAAGACCTTCAGCAGTCCGTGTTGTTAATGAGTGCCCCGGCGGGGATTGCGCAAGTCTCGCCGCAGAGCATTCAAATCAGCACCGGCAGCAATTTTATCCAGACATCGGCGGAGAACAGTGATTTCAGCGTCTTCAAGAAATTTACTGTGGCGGCTGGTGAAATCATCAGCCTGTTTGCGAAAACCCTGGGCATAAAAATGTATGCCAACAAAGGCAAGGTCGACATTCAGGCGCAGGGCGATGCTATGGCGCTCACCTCACTCAAGGACATGAAAATCATCAGTAAAGATGATGAGGTGTATATTCAGGCCAGTAAAAAAATCACCCTGGCCTGCGGGCAGACCGCCCTGGTGATTGAAAGCTCCGGGGTGACGCTCCTCTCGCCGGGTGAGGTCAACATCAAGTGTGCCAGCCTGAACCAACTGGGGGCGCAGAGTTATCAGGCATCCCCGCCAACGTTACCGCCTGAAGCGAAATGTGTTGAGCAGGCCATGTGATGGAGGTGCCGATGGAAATGCAGAATGCTCAGGGTGATACCCTGATAGAGAGGTTGGAAAAGCAACAGGGGGAGTACCGCTATTTGTTGCTGGACCCACTGAAAACCGTTTCAGATATCAACCCTCTGTACTTGCCTACATTACGCAGCGTGCTGGGTGAGCGTGCCGTCATTCCGGTGCTGCGCCGCGATTTGGCGTATTCCCCCCAGCATTGTCCGCAGCTCGTTTTACTGGCCTCGCCGGGTGAGCGTTGTGATTTTTCGTGGCTTGCGGGCTCGGAGGAATATGCCCGCAGTGAGGCGTGGCATGAAAAACGTTACCTGTGTGCCTGGTTATGCAGCACGCTGCCTCCAGTGCAACTGGCAAATGCTCTTGCAGAGCAGTGCAATCAACTGACAGATCACAGTTTTATTCCGTTGTTTGAACCCCTACGCTTTGAACTGTTGCAGGCCATGAGCTCACAAGAGCAACTGGCAGGTATTGTCTGGCCTGTAAGCCACTGGTGGTACGTGAAGACTTCAGGCGATATCACCTGTCAGGCTGGAGAAGCCCGTGAAGAGCGCTGGAGTTTGAATTGGGGTATTGAAAAAGTACAGCAGGAAATCCGGTCTATCTGGCAACTCCTGTTTGCCTGGCAACGGGTTAATCCTGCTTTACCTGATGATGCGGGTATGCGGGCGGCAAATGCCTGGCAGGAAACCGCCAAAACCGGGCTTACCGATCATGACGATCGCCATTTTCTAGCCCTGAATCGCCTGACATTATCTGTGGATATCGAACAGCATCCCGCCATCAGGCGCTTGTTACAGCAGGCGATTGGTGATCCGGCTCAGCGTTTCACGCAGCTTTTAAACGAGTTACCGGACGCCGTCTGGCAGGAACTGGAAAATACGACAACGCTGCAACAGTACAATGATAAAGGAATAGACCGCCATGGGGCTTAAAGATCAGGTCAGCCAGAACGCTGCGGCCAGCCAGCAGGCAACATCCACCCCATCCGGTTGTAAGGCCTGTCAGCGCAGTGGCTTGCCAATATTTCCGCTACGCGTGGCGGCGGTGCCGAAAGCGCTGCTGAATTCCAACTGGAAACCTGCCGTTCCTAAACAGGATGCGGAGCTTACCGGGGGGGAGTTCAAGTACGTCCTGCGTACCCTGCGTATGGGGTATCTGTATGTACTGCTGGATAAAACTGTGTGGCAGGGCTACGAGGTCACAGCGGAAGGTTATCTGCGCCAGTTCAACCCGTTGGCGATGCCGGAAGGCAACACCGTTAAGCCGCTGAGTCAGGCTTGTCTGACGCATGGGCACGAGATCGCGGCCAGCTTTATCAACATCGATGACAAAAAATATCACCAGGCGTGGTTGGCGTTCAGTAGCGATCCGTGGAATGCAGACGTTCTGGATGAGTATAGAAGCGGCAAACGCCCTGTAACGCGCTTTACACAGATTTCCCTGGCTGCACTGAGAGCCAACCCGGCCAGCGTGCCAGAGGCGTTGGCACTGGATCCATCGCTTTCTGCGCTGAAAGCCAATGTGGCGGAATTTGCTACCAAACTTTTTTCGAATACGGAGAAAGTGGCCGGTGAACCTCTGGGCGGCGCACACGGTTTTTATCCACGTCTGGATAGCGAGATGGCCTTGGGGATACGCATTTCCCAACTGAACATGAAATATCATTGCCAAATAGCTGCTATTGCACTCGAAGATCCGGTCGGCATCGTTCAGGAACTGAATAATAGCCGTATGCAAATAGTGGAAGCCGGACAGTTGTATAACGAAACGCCGGGGGTGTTACACAAATCGCTGATCTCCCGAGCTATTGAGGGGTATATGAACAGCCTGAAAAAGGCGATAGAAGATAACAGTCAGCCTCGTTATCAAGCCCCTACCGATATGCCTACTGTCTGGGGGGGCCAAGTCATCCCTAAGGAGCAGGTAGCTCAAGAAACCTGGGCTGAGCAATACACCCGCTTGCAGAAAAGCTATAACGAAAAAGCCAGAGCCTCTTTTGCGACCAATTATGAAGGGCGAATGAAACGCTGGCAGGAAAGGATTGAGGCAATAGGTAAAGACCTGGCGGCGTGGTACCAGTCTTTATTGTGGTTGGCAGTCATAAGGCATGACTATTCGCCTGAAACGAGCGCGGCAAGTTGGGCTGCGCAGTTTGCCACGGTAACCTCCTGCCTTCAGGGAGGTTCACAGGAGCAAGCGATGAATGCCGTGTGGGATGGGTGGCTAAAAACTGCCGACTCTCCTGCATATATTGGATTTATGGGGCCGACTCCCACCATGTTGGGGACAGTTTTTGGAGGTACCAGCGGTTATTCTTATCTGAAGTCGGGTTTTGGTTCTGATGAATACGGTGAATATCTGAAGACCCCGGCCTTTCAGGT